>JAZSDZ010000065.1:0-1997 GCA_045531435.1 Candidatus Fimenecus sp. | reverse complement strand
GTGTACCTGTTGAGGGAACGGACTTTAATGACCTTTGTGATATGTACCGTGATTTCGGTTATGGAGATGCTATAGCTTTTGATGTTCCTACTCATTGTTATGTTCCTCAAATTTCCGAAGGTGAAAGTATGCTGGCAATATGCTGTGACAGCACGGGTCAGCCAATAGGAGCAATGGACGAAAGGCTTATGGCTTGGGCAAAAGAGCAGATTGATAAAGCAAAAGAAGATAACTGTTCAATTTTTGCCATATGTCACTACCCCATCATTCCGCCTGTACCGGCTTTCGACTTAGTGGGAGATGCAAGAATTAAGGACTGGCGAAAGGTTGCATCCTTCCTTGCTGACAACGGAGTTGAGCTTGTTTTAACAGGACATATGCACATTCAGAGCATAAATGAGTTTTATACCGAAAAGAAGAACAGACTGATTGATGTTTGCACTGCCTGTCTTGTAGGCAGTCCTGCGAAATACAGAAAAATCACAATAGACGAAAGCTCCGTATTAAAAATCAAAACCATTGATGTTGAGGATTTTGGTTGGGATTTAAAAGGTCTTACGGCACAAGAATATTTCCACAAGCATTTTGAAAACGCAATTATCGCACGTGTTCGTGGCGCTCTCAGTGGTGGCAAAGGAATTGTTAAGCATCTGAAAGCTTTCGGAAGAAAACACTTTGATAAAGTCACTGTAGGAACAGTTGAGCGTCTGCTTTTTATAAAAAGAGATAAGGCTCTTAAAAATAAAAAGTTATCAGAGCTTGTTGGCAAAGTCGGAGTTGGGATATTTCTTGGTGACGGTCCTCATACCGAGGGCACACCCGTGTATAATTTTATTTCAGGCATTCTTAAAAGGTTTTCCTTTATACTAAAAAAGGTAGAGCCCAAGCTCAGCAAAAACGGCACCAAGGTTAATTTGAGAAGTATACTTCTCAACACTATCGGAAATAATAAAGGCTTTTCAGATAACAATGCTGAATTCAAACTTAAGTAAAAGAAAGTGAGAGATTACACAATGAAAAAACGAATAATAGGAATTATTGCATTAACATTGGTGGCGATTCTTGTTGTAGGAATAATCTACTTTGAAATTGAGCCCGAAAATACAAATATTAACTATGAACCTGCTGATTTACAGAAGGAAACAGATACAACAATAAGGTTCAATTCCGACGGTAAGCTTAAAATACTGCATATTGCTGATACACATCTTAACTATGACAAGCATTTTGATTCATCAATATGGGTAATTGCTGAAGCCTGTGATATTGAAAAGCCTGACCTTGTTGTACTTACAGGTGATAATACACATCCTAACGAAGACCCTGAAAAAACAAAAAAGTTAATCAATGCTCTTATGAATATATTTGAATCAAGAAGCATTCCCGTTGCCGTGACCTTCGGTAATCACGATTCAGAGGCAGGACCAATGACCAGAGAAGATATTATGGAGTATTACAACACCTTCTCTTGCGTAATATCTACCGATAATAGCGAAAATTTCAAAAACTGTGCAACATTTAATATTCCGGTTCTTGCATCTGACAGCGACAAAGTCAATTTCAATCTTTGGGTGTTTGACTCGGGTGATTACGACGAGGATGAACCGAGACATTACGACCGAGTACGAACCGAACAAATAGACTGGTACAAGAAAACATCTGCTAAGCTCAAAAAAGAAAATGGTGGTGAAACAGTTAACTCCGTTGTTTTTCAGCATATAATTGTTCCCGAAATTTATGATGTTCTTAAAAAGGTTGACTCTAAGCAACCTTATGCAATTAAGCATATTTACAATGAAGATGAATATTATATGTTTGACCCTGACGAAGTTAACTACGGAATGCTTAACGAAAAACCTTGTCCCGGATATTACAATGACGGACAGTTTAATGCTTTGGTTGAAACAGGCGATGTTTTGGCGATGTTTACAGGACACGACCACACAAATGCCTTCGGTGTAAGAAATCAGAATATTGATATTTACACCTCTCCTATG
>JAZSDZ010000061.1:0-8377 GCA_045531435.1 Candidatus Fimenecus sp. | reverse complement strand
ATGTCACTTATGCAGACTTATGCACTTCCCGAAGCACCTATGCATGAATGGCTGACACCGTCCTGCTGTGGTTATACAATCCGTATTGACCCATCAATCTGGTCACGAGGAATGAAGGTTGAAGCAATTGCAGAGTGTCCTGCACAACCTGAAAAGTTTGAACACGAGCTCTGGGATGTTTATGACCCAGAAAAGGACGAATATGATGTGGCATATTGGGAAAATGATGAAAATTTTCCTGATGAGCAGTAAAATTATCCCAGAACAACTATAAAATTTACATTGAAATAGAAAAATCATAGTGATAAAATTATTTTGTAAACATAGATAAGAAATTATTTTGATAACTTGGAGGGAAAAATATGAAAATGTCATTCCGTTGGTATGGCGAAAGTGACCCAATATCATTACAGTACATTCGCCAGATTCCAAATATGAAAAGCATAGTTAGTGCTGTTTATGATGTGAAACCGGGTGAGGTTTGGCCGGAAGAGTCAATCGAGAAAATGGTTAAACAGTGCGAAGAAAACGGTCTTGTTTTCGATGTTGTTGAATCAATTCCTGTGCACGAAAACATTAAGCTTGGCAGAGATAATGTTGATGAGCTTTTAGAGGTTTATTGTGAAAACATCCGTCGTTGTGCAAAATATGGCGTTAAATGTGTAACATATAATTTTATGCCTGTTTTTGACTGGACTCGTACACAACTTGACAAAGAGGCAGAGGATGGCTCAACAAGTCTTGTTATGTATTGGGAGCAGATGAAAGGTCTTGACCCACTTAAGGATGATATTCATCTTCCTGGTTGGGATTCAAGCTATTCTCAGGAAGAAGTCAGAGAATTGATTTCAGCTTATGGTGAGCTTGGCGAAGAGGGGCTTTGGAAAAACCTTGAAAAATTCCTTAATAAGGTTATTCCTGTTGCCGAAGAATGTGGCGTTAAAATGGCAATTCATCCTGA
Organism: Candidatus Fimenecus sp.; assembly: GCA_045531435.1. Lineage (GTDB taxonomy): Bacteria > Bacillota > Clostridia > Oscillospirales > Acutalibacteraceae > Fimenecus. The sequence continues at coordinate 7,416 of JAZSDZ010000061.1, read as the reverse complement.
TGACCCACCATATCCAATCTTTGGTATTCCAAGAATTATCACTTGCGAAGAAAATATTGACAGAATGTTAAAGCTTGTTGATAGTGAAGCAAACAGTCTTTGTCTTTGCACAGGTTCTTTGGGTTGTGCAAAATCAAATGATGTTGTAAAAATGATTAGAAAATATAGTGCTATGAACAGAATTGCATTTATGCATATAAGAAACATCCTGATTATGGAAGACGGAAGTTTTGAAGAAAGCGGACATCTTTCAGATTGTGGTAGCCTTGATATGTATGAGGTAGTTAAGGCGCTTGTTGATACAGGTTTTGACGGATATGTCCGTCCTGACCACGGTAGAATGATTTGGGGCGAAACAGGAAAACCCGGATATGGTCTTTTTGACAGAGCACTCGGTGCAACATATATAAATGGCTTGTTTGAAGCAGTTGAGAAAGGATGTAAGTAAACCTATGGTACACGAAAATTTAAAAGGCAGAGTAGCTGTTGTTACAGGTGGTGGCGGTGTCCTTTGTGGTGATTTCGCAAAAACACTTGCAAAGCAGGGTGTTAAGGTTGCTGTCCTTGACTTAAATGAAGCAGCAGCACAGAAGGTTGCTGATGAAATCAATGCTGACGGTGGCGTTGCTATTGCAGTTGGTTGTAATGTTCTTGAAAAAGAGAGTATGGAAAATGCCCGTGCAATTATCAATGAAAAGCTTGGTACTTGCGACATTCTTCTCAATGGTGCAGGCGGTAATAATCCAAAAGGCACAACAACAAAGGAAACTCTTGAAAAAATCGACTTAATTGAGAAAAATGATGATATAAAGACATTCTTTGACCTTGATGCAAATGGTATTTCATTTGTATTTAACCTTAATTTCCTTGGAACTCTTATTCCGACACAGGTTTTTGCCCGTGATATGGCTGAAAAGGAAAATACTTGTATCGTTATGGTAACTTCAATGAATGCTTATCGTCCACTTACAAAAATTCCGGCTTATTCAGCAGCAAAAGCAGCAGTTAAGAACTTTACAGAATTTATGGCTGTTCATTTCGCTGATGTTGGTATCCGTGTAAATGCTATTGCACCTGGATTCTTCTCAACAAATCAGAATAAAACACTTCTCTGGAATGAAGATGGTACACCAACTGCAAGAACAAATAAGATTCTCAATGCAACACCTATGAAGAGATTTGGTGAAGCAAACGAGCTTTCAGGTGCATTGTTATTCCTTTGCGATGAATCATATTCAAGTTTTATCACAGGTACAAGTATTTGTGTTGATGGTGGCTTTTCAGCATATTCAGGAGTATAATTATCGATTCTTTTCCGTTATAGCAATTTGGAGGTATAAATATGAACTTAAATCTCAGAAAAAAAGAAGATTGTATGTTTGATATGATTTCACTCGGTGAAATTATGCTTCGTCTTGACCCGGGTGAAGGCAGAATTAAAACTGCTCGTAATTTCCGTGCTTGGGAAGGTGGCGGTGAGTACAACGTTGCTCGTGGACTTCGTCGTTGCTTTGGTATGAAAACTGCAGTTGTAACTGCATTTGCAGATAACGAGGTTGGTCGTCTTCTCGAAGATTTTATTCTTCAAGGTGGCGTTGATACTTCACTTATTAAATGGGTTAAGTATGACGGTATCGGCAGAACAGTAAGAAATGGTCTCAATTTTACAGAGCGAGGATATGGTATCCGTGGCGCTGTTGGTGTTTCTGACCGTGGCAATACAGCAGTTGCACAGCTCAAATCCGGGGACATTGACTGGGATTACATTTTCGGTACTCTCGGTGTTCGTTGGCTTCATACAGGTGGTATTTTTGCAGCACTTTCAGAGTCAACTGCAGAAGTAGCAATCGAAGCAGTTAAAACTGCAAAGAAATACGGCACAATCGTATCTTATGACCTTAACTACCGTCCATCTCTTTGGAATGCTATTGGTGGTAAGGCAAAGGCTCAGGAAGTTAACAAAGAAATCGCGAAATATATCGACGTTATGATTGGTAACGAAGAAGACTTTACAGCTTGTCTTGGCTTTGAAATCGAAGGTAACGACGAAAATCTTAAGGAGCTCAACATTGAGGGCTACTACAAGATGCTTGAAGAGGTTGTTAAGGTTTATCCTAATTTCAAGGTTATTGCAACAACTCTCCGTACAGTTAAAACTGCAACAGTAAATGACTGGTCAGCAATCTGCTATGCAGACGGTAAGGTGCATAAGGGACTTGAGCTTCCTGGTCTTGAAATTCTTGACCGTGTTGGTGGTGGCGACTCATTTGCATCAGGTCTTATCTATGGCCTTATGACAACAGAGGATGCACAGACAGCAGTTAACTATGGTGTTGCTCACGGTGCACTTGCAATGACAACTCCTGGTGACACATCAATGGCATCACTTAAAGAGGTTGAAAATATTGTCAAAGGCTCAGGTGCTCGAGTTCAAAGATAAAACTAAAATTGTAGGGGCGGGTCTCTGTGCTCGCCCGTAAATGTGGGTTGGTTTGATGAAAAAGGATATTAAGGCCAGTGATATTATAATAAGATTAGTGCTACTATTTATGTGGCCTTATGGCGTTATTCCGTTGATAGTATCTAAAAGAATTAAACATAAAGTTTGTTTGGCCTTTATTTATTTTGCATTGTGTTGTTTAATAGGATTGCCTTTATTAATGTTTATTTTTTTACTGATTTCTGGTGGGAATGGTTTGCTATTAGCAAGTGAATGGGTAATTCAATGGTGGTCTGAATATCTTTTATATGGTATTGTTATTTTAGCTATTGCATTGCCTATATATATTAAAAAGTTGAAACAAGATAAAATTCTTGCTGAACATAAAGCACAAATGCCAGATAAAAAAGAAAGTATTGACGAGTTTATAATACAACCACAGGGCTCAAATTCATATCAAAAAGCACGAGTCCTTACTGAAAGAGAAAAGAATTTTTACGAAACTATTAGACTTATTGCAGAAAAACACAACTTGAATGTGTCAGCAAAAATGAGATTAGCCGATATTGTTAAAGTAAGTGATGAAATTAAAAAGCAATCAAGTTTGTGGTGGTTTAAATTTGAAAAAATAAGCCAAAAACATATTGACTTTGCTCTTCAAGACAAAACTAATTTAGAAATCAAGTTGTTAATTGAAATTGACGATTACACCCATGAAAGAATAGACAGAATAGAACGGGACAAGTTTGTTGATTCTGTTTGTGAACAAGCCAATATTCCAATTTTACATTTGTATGATGTGATAGGATTGGAAGATAAAATAGTCAATATATTACATAGTGATAAAACTGAACAGGAGATGTAATTATGGATAAAGAAAAAATTATTACCCGAATTCAGGACTGCGGTATTGTAGCTGTTGTCCGTGCAGAAACAGTTGACCAGGCTATCAGAATTACTGATGCTTGCATCGAAGGTGGCGTTGCTGCCATCGAGCTTACATTCACAGTTCCACATGCTGACAAAGTTATCGAAGAACTTGCAAAGAGATATACACCAGAAGAAATTATCCTTGGTGCAGGTACTGTTCTTGATGCAGCAACAGCAAGAATTGCTATGCTTTCAGGTGCAGAATATATCGTAAGCCCTGCTCTTGACCTTGAAACGCTTAAGCTTTGTAATCGCTACAGAGTTCCAATGATGCCAGGTATTATGACAGTTCGTGAAGGCCTTCTTGCTATGGAAAACGGTGCAGATATTCTTAAAGTTTTCCCTGCTGACCTCTTTGGACCAAAGATTATTAAGGATATCAAAGGACCAATTCCTTATGCAAAGATGATGCCAACAGGTGGTGTTGATGCTGATAACGTTGGTGAATGGATCAAAGCAGGTGCAGTTGCAGTTGGTGCAGGCTCATCACTTACAGCAGGTGCAAAAACAGGTGATTACAAGAAAATTACTGAAACAGGTAAGCGTTTTGTAGAAAATATTAAGATTGCAAGAGCTGAACTTGCTAACAAATAAAACTATTTGAATTATTTAGGTGGGAAGAAATTCCCACCTTTTTTATTGCATTATTATTGACATAATGGTAAAATAAAACTGACTATAATAAAAAGGTGGTGCACTATGAAGAAGATTATAAAAAATGTATTATCGATTTTAATAGCTGTTTCTGTCTTTGTGTGCACCATGCCTGTAAGCGCCTTGACAAATGGTGACTTTACATATGAGATAATTAATGGTGAAGCTGTAATCACAAAATATAATGGTACTGCAACCGAAGTTACTGTACCTGCAACAATCGACGGTTATACAGTATATGGAATAGGTGATTCGGCATTTAAGGATAACACAAAAATTACAACAGTAACAGTAGAATCAGGTGTTAAGTCTGTTGGTGCATCTGCATTTGAAAACTGTACAAATCTTGCGACGATTCAACTCCCTGCAACAATTATGTTATGTGGCGAGAATGCAATTTACAACACTGCATATTATAATAACAGAAGTAATTGGAAGGAAAAACCTGTCAACAATACATCCGGACCGAGCATTGGTAATGGTGGTGCTAATATATCTTGGGAAGATATCAGTGCGTCAGGTCTGGAATATCTGTATTTAGGCAGAATTCTTATTGAAATTTCTTTTTCAGGCACCTATTCAGTAAAATATGGCACAACTGTAATTGCTGACGGTGCTTTTGCAGGTTGTGAGGCAAGCACTGTTACATTGGCAAATCAAACAGCAACAATAGGCAATAATGCATTTAAAGATTGTCAAAAATTAAAATCAATCAGATTTTATAATAATATTGAATATATAGGAAAATCTGCGTTTGAAAATTGTACTTTTCTTGTAGATATAACGCTACCTGAAAAAGACATTGAAATGTATGCAAGTGCATTTTATAATACAGGATTCTATAACAATAATGATAATTGGAATAAAGGTGTGCTTTATTATGGCACTATTGCTATGGGCACAGACGAAAATAATTCCTTAACGGAAATAGCAGATGGTACAACAAAAATTATTGGAGAAGCATTAAGGGACAAGGATACGGTTATTCCTGCATCTGTAACTGATATTTCACCCGAAGCATTTACAGATAAAGAAAAAGTAACAATTTACGGGTATTCAGGCACTTATGCACAAGAATATGCCACAACTCAAAACATAAAGTTTGTCGATTTGAATTCACTCCTTAAGGGAGATGTGAATTTCAACGGAAATATTGATAGAGAAGATTATAATATACTTTCAGATATAGCAACATTGCAACTACAGGAAACATATTTAGTTTCTCTTGCAGGTGATATGGATGATGACAGTGCCATTGACGGAATTGATGTGATTATCCTTGATTTGATGCTTAACGATATGCCACCATCAAGAATTAAGGGCGATGCAGATGGCGATGATGATGTTGATTGGGACGATTACGATTTGCTTGTAGCAATTTCTCAGACAAGAGCAAAAGTTACAGATAATCTTATGTTTGTACGTTGCGATTTGAATGAAGATGGCGCAGTTGACAGTTTTGATGCAGTCTATCTTGATTTAGGATTAAAAGACATAATTTCTTTGGCTTATTAAAAAGAAAACGCTCAGGGATTTAACCTTGAGCGCCTTCTTTTTCTATAATGTATTTTACGACACTGTCGTCATTGTTTTTTCCGATAATTACATTTGCTATTTCTTTAACTTCTGATACAGCATTTTCAACTGCAACTGCTGTGTCAGCACCATTCATCATTATAATATCATTAAGATTATCACCGAAGGCTGTTATGGAGTCAGCCCCGACAAATTTTTTTACTTCCTTTGCACCATTAGCCTTCGATGCGGTGTGAGAATATATTTCTATAAGCCAATCGTCAGAATACGAATCTTTGTAATACGCAAAATCAATTTCAGGGAATGATTTAAGTTTTTCAACTATTTCATCAAGAATTTGAGGTGGTGCATAGTAGTTTACATAAATGGGATGCTGACCATTTTCAATTTTTGTTAGGTTGTCTGTCTGTGTAAATCTTCCTTCAAGCAAATCGACTCTTGCGTCGTAGAATTCTTTCATTCCATCGTTGTCAAATTCGGTATATTTAATCGACAACTTGTAATCATTGCTATACAGAAACATAAACGGATGAAGATTTTTTTCATAAAAACAATCAAGAACTTTTTGCAGTACTGAATGCTCGATTTCGTGATACTTTACAGCTCTTTTTGTTTCTGTGTCATAGACGAAAACACCATTCATAAGTACAATGGGTGCAGCAAAACGAACACCATTAAGGATAGGCATAGCACTAATCATACTTCTTGCTGTTGCAACGGAAAATGGGATTCCTTTTTTATAAAAATCATTTAGTTTTTCTTTCGTGAACGCACTCATTTCACCGTTGCTTTGTAAAAGAGTACCATCCATATCACTGATGTAAAGTGTTTTCATAAAAACCTCTTTAAAATGGTAGGGCGGGGTCTTGACCCCGCCGTTAAATTTATTTAAGTAATGAAACTACAAGGTCGCCCATTTCAGAAGTTGTAACCTTCTTGAAGCCTTCCTCATAAATATCGGGTGTACGAGCCTGTTTAAGTGCTTCGTTAACTGCATCTTCGATTGATTTTGCAGCATCCTTTTCGTCGAATGAATATTGGAGCATCATTGCTGCTGAAAGAATTGTTGCAAGTGGGTTAGCCTTCTGCTGACCTGCAATATCAGGTGCAGAGCCGTGAATTGGCTCATAAAGTCCCATTTTACCTGTTGCCAATGATGCAGAAGCAAGCATACCGATTGAGCCTGAAATCATAGATGCCTCGTCAGAAAGAATGTCGCCGAAGATGTTTGATGTAACGATAACATCGAACTGACCGGGATTTCTTACCAACTGCATTGCACAGTTGTCAACATACATATGGTTAAGTTCAACTTCTGGATATTCAGCTGACATCTTGATAACAGTTTCTCTCCAGAGTCTTGAACTCTCAAGAACATTTGCCTTGTCAACACTTGTAAGCTTCTTGTTTCTCTTCATAGCCATTTCATAAGCAGTTCTTGCAATTCTTTCAATTTCAGGAACTGAATACATTTCTGTATCGTAAGCAGCAGGGTTGCCGTCAACCTCTTTTCTGCCTCTTTCACCGAAATAGATACCGCCTGTAAGTTCACGGACAATCATAATGTCAAGACCATCACCGATAATGCTGTCTTTGATAGGTGATGCAGATTTAAGTGGTTCAAAAATCTTTGCAGGACGAAGATTAGCATAAAGTCCCAATGCACCACGAATACCTAAAAGACCTGCTTCAGGACGCTGTTTGCCGGGAAGAGTATCCCATTTAGGACCACCAACTGCACCAAGGAATACACAGTCAGCAGCCTTACAGGCGTCAACAGTTTCCTGTGGAAGTGGATCTCCTGTTGCATCAATTGCACAACCACCCATAAGTTTATAGTCATAATTGAATTTAAA
>JAZSDZ010000165.1:0-3901 GCA_045531435.1 Candidatus Fimenecus sp. | reverse complement strand
AAGAGAAGTAAGATTTACTCTTGAAAATATTGAGGCGGAAAAGAATGATAAGCGTGCTTTTGCCATTTCACGACTTCGTCAGCTTATGTGTCAGGGCGAGCCTTACGGTATTGACCGTGAAAAGCTTGAAGAGGATGTCAGAAATCTTGACGGTAAAAAGCTTTATGATGCATATATGGATATGCTTCAATCTTCAACAATTGTAATTACTGCTTGTGGTAGTCTTGATTCAGATATGATTAAAAATACTTTTACTGATTTTGCAGAATCAATTTCTGAAAGAAACCCTGCAGAGCACGAGACCGTTTTTATCACAAAATCAGATAAAATCAGATATTTCAAGGATGAAATGGATGTTAATCAGGCAAAACTTGTAATCGGACTTCGAACAGGAATGGAAAACGAAAACGATGACTATTTCCCATTCCGTGTTATGACGGATATTTTTGGCGGTGGACCATATTCACGCCTTTTCCTTAATGTCCGTGAAAAAATGAGTCTATGCTATTACTGTGGAGCAAGACTTCTCCGTGAAAAAGGTATTATTTTTATTCAGAGTGGTATCGAAGAAGAAAATTATGAAAAGGTATTGAGTGAAATACTTAACCAGCTAAATGTTATGAAAAAAGGTGAGTTTACTGATGAAGATTTCACTTCGTCAATTATAGCACTTTCTGATGCTTTTAAGGGCGTTGAGGATTCACCTGTTGCAATTTGTACATTCTACAGCTCACAGGCATTTGATGATGTTCTTGTAAGTGGCAAGGAATATGCAGAGAAAATTGCAGCTGTGACCCGTGAACAGATTATTGAATGTGCAAATCGTGTGAGTGTTGACTCAGTATATTTACTTGCAGGGGAGAGTGGTAACAATGAGTAATGTAAGAGAGATAAAAAATAAGTTGCTTAATGACAGTTATTATGAAATTGACCACTCATCAGGATACAAAATTTTCGTTTATCCAAAGGAAAACTATTCATCATCATATGCTATTTTCGGCACAAAATACGGTTCAATCGATACATGCTTCAGATTAGAGGGACAAGAAAATTTTACAGAAATTCCTGAAGGTATCGCACACTTTTTAGAGCATAAACTCTTTGAAAGTGAAGAACTTGACGCTTTTGCAAGATATGCAAAAACAGGTGCGTCAGCAAATGCGTACACCTCCTTTGACAAAACCTGTTATCTTTTTTCTTGTACAGACAATTTTGAAGATTCTCTTGATATTCTTTTTGACTTTGTTCAGAATCCATATTTCACAGAGCAGACAGTACAGAAAGAACAGGGCATAATCGGTCAAGAAATCAGAATGTATGAGGATGAGCCGGGTTGGGAATCCTTGTTTGTTCTTCTTCGTGCAATGTATCAAAATCATCCCGTGAGAATTGATATTGCAGGTACAGTTGAATCAATCAGTCATATTACAGCTGATTTGCTTTACGAATGTTATAACACATTCTATAATCCTGCAAATATGGCACTTGCTGTTGCAGGTAATGTAACTGTCGAACAGGTGCTTCGTATTGCGGATAAAATGCTTAGACCAAATGAAAACAGAAAGATTGAAAGGAAATTCAAGGAAGAACCTGCAACAGTAGTCGAAAAAACTATGGTGAAAAATCTTCCTGTTTCAATGCCTCTTTTCGCAATTGGATTTAAGGAAGATATAAAAACTCCTTGTCGTACACTTAAGGAGTCAGTTGTCAGCAATCTTTTACTTGACATTGTCGCAGGTAAAACATCATCTCTTTATGAAAGACTTCTTGATGAAGGTTTGATAAATACAACATTTGATACTGAATATTTTGAGGGTTACGGATATTCTGCCCATATTTTCACAGGCGAAAGTCACGAATATGAAAAGGTGAGAGAATATATTAACGAAGAGCTTAAAAGAGTTGTGGAAAATGGAGTCAATGAAGATGACTTTAACCGAATCAAGAAAAAGCACTACGGTAATTTCATAATGAATTTTAACGATATTGATTCAATTTCAAATTCTCTTATTGGCGCATACTTCAATGGCGAGGGACTTTTCCAACAGTTAGAAGTGCTTGAAAGCATCACTGTAGAGGATGTAAATGACCGTTTAAGAAAAGCTATAAACATTGAAAATTCTTCAATGTCAGTTATTAAGGAGGCGTAATATGAGATTTTTATCTGATTATTGTGAAGTTCTTTTCCCAAAATTAGGACTTTCACTTGATGTTTATGAAAACTTCCTTGAAATCCCTATGGGTGATGACACCTTTACCATAAAATTCTATGGCGTGATTATTGCATTCGGCTTTATTCTTGCTGCACTTTTTGGTGGTCGAAAAGCTTATGTATGGAAAATGAGCCTTGACTACATGGTTGATGTGCTTATTTATGGAATAATCGGTGCAATTGTCGGTGCAAGATTATATTATGTTATTTTCCAGTGGGATTATTACAAAAATGACTTGCTTTCCATCTTTAAAATATGGGAAGGTGGTCTTGCAATCTACGGTGGCATCATCGGTGGCATTATTGCTGCATACTTTGTATGTAAAAAAACAGGCTTACCATTCCTTAAGCTTCTTGACTTGATTGGTATGGCTCTTCCTATCGGTCAGGGTATCGGCCGTTGGGGTAATTTTACAAATCAGGAAGCATTTGGTGTAAATACAACAAGTCTTTTTGGTATGACAAGTGACAAAATTGTTGACTACATAAACAGTCATCAGGTTGAATTTGCACAAAATGGAATTGAAATGGACCCTAATATTCCTGTTCATCCAACATTTTTATATGAATCTGTGTGGTGTCTTTTAGGATTTTTGGTACTTTTTATTGTTTGTCAGAAATTCCACAAGTTTGATGGTCAGTTGATTTTAGGATATGGAATTATTTATGGTCTTGAAAGAACTGTTGTTGAAGGACTTCGTATTGATAGCCTTTATATCGGTGATACAAATCTTCGTGTGTCACAGCTTATATCATTAGCACTTGTAATCGTGTGTACAATTATCACAATTTATAAATTTGTTAAACTTAATAAAGAAAAGAAATTACAGGAGGTGCAGGAAAATGTATAAAATTATTGACGGTAAAGAAGTATCAGCATCTGTAAGAAATGAGATTAAGGCAGAAGTTGAAAAACTTAAATCACAGGGCAAAAAAACAGGCCTTGCTGTTGTAATTGTTGGCAATAATCCTGCATCAAGAGTATATGTAAACAACAAGAAAAAAGGTTGCGAAGAGGTAGGAATGGAATCATTTGAATATGCTCTTTCTGAAGATACAACTACTGAAGAATTATTGAAATTGGTTGAAAAGCTTAACAATGATGACAATGTTGACGGTATTCTCTGTCAGTTGCCATTACCAAAACAGATAGACGAGAAAAAAGTACTTAACGCAATAGTTCCTCACAAGGATGTTGACGCATTCCATCCTGTAAATACAGGTCATATTATGATTGGTGACCATTCATTTTTACCTTGCACACCTGCAGGAATTATGGAAATGCTTAAATATTACGATATTTCTGTTGAGGGTAAAGAATGCGTCGTAATCGGCAGAAGTAATATTGTCGGCAAACCAATGGCAATGCTTCTTTTAGGACAAAATGGTACAGTTACAATTTGTCATTCAAGAACAAAAGACCTTGCAGAAGTGACAAAAAGAGCAGATATTCTCGTTGCAGCAGTTGGCATTGCATATTTTGTAACACCTGATATGGTAAAAGATGGTGCAGTTGTAATTGACGTTGGTATGAACAGAAACCAAGAGGGCAAACTCTGCGGTGACGTTGATTTTGAGAATGTAAAGGATAAATGCTCATTCATCACACCTGTTCCCGGTGGCGTAGGACCAATGACAATTACGATGTTGTTAAAGAACACATTAACAGCATCAAAGGAACATTTTAAT
>JAZSDZ010000039.1:0-32037 GCA_045531435.1 Candidatus Fimenecus sp. | reverse complement strand
ATAAAGATATGGAATTTCTTGGAATTCTTTAACAAGAGTATCAATAACTGTATCGTCATCAATTACCCATACAGTCTGTGAAACACCGTCGTCACTTACGAAATCATAACAAGGCGTATGAGTCTTTTTCCAGTTTTCTGTAATATCTGAAACAGTTTTATTTTCACGGTGTGTTAAGAAAATAGGACCTGTATTTGCATCAAGAGTATCAACGTGACGAATTCTGTCTGCTTCCTTATCTGCTCTTGTAAATTCGTGCTTTTTGATAATATTATTGAGATAATCGTCAACTGCAGTACAACCAACAATACCTGTCTGCTCACGGCCATTCATAATCTGACGATAAATATAGAGCATTGATTTTTCATCCTGCTGACAGATGCCCTTTTCACATAAAGCGTCAAGATTTTTTTTTGCCTTTTCATAAACCTCGGCAGAATAAATATCAATTCCCTTTGGTAAATCAATCTCTGCCTTATCAACATGCAAAAATGAATATGGTTTATCTTTTACCATTTCTCTTGCTTCTTCTGAATTCATTACATCATAAGGCAAAGCGCCTACCAATGATGCATATTCATCCTTTGGTCTGACTGCCTTAAATGGTTTCAATACTGCCATTTTTATTTCCTCTTTCCTTTAGAATTAAAATTAACTTATATAATATTAAGTATGCAACAACTCCGATTATTGCACCTATACTATCTATTAAAATATCACTTATCTGAAATGCTCTGCCGGGTACAAAAATCTGATGAAATTCATCACAAAATGCACACACAACGGTTAAAACAAGTGATATTAAATATGCTTTCCTCATTTCCCAAGTGTTATAAATCGCATTAAAAAAGCTGAATGAAAGTGCTATAAATTCAAGCATATGAGCAATTTTTCTCAGTGCTTCACCATCAATATTAATATTCAACCAATCAAGTAATCTGCGAACAAATGAGTCACTCAATTCCTTGGAGTCATCTGCATCCTGTGCAGACAATCCAAAGATAAAGCACAATATTATCAATACAAGAATCCACGAAAAAACGATACAAACAAGTCTGTTCTTTCTCATTATTTCTGGCCCTTATAGAAATATATATTTGAACTATCCCCTGCAAAATACACTCCACTCGTACCCTTTGCAACTGCAAAAACAGTATTTTCATATTCTATAGGCATAATAACTGCATTTTTAAGAAGATAGCTTTCACAATATATTGCCTTTTCCTTTGTGGAATTCATACTTAAGTCATCCAAGGCTCTGTCAAACTCTTCTGATGAGTATGATGACACATTTTTCTCATTACCTGTTCTGAATTGTGACAAAAAGCTCATTGATTTATTTGAATCAACAGTCAAATTATAGATTGCAAGGTCAAAATCACCTGTTTTAATTTTTTTATTGAACTCGTCATCATTAACAACGGTTATTGTGCCGTTAAGCTCAACACCGATATTAGTCTGCCAGTTACTTACAATAGCCTTTGCCATTTCACCATACTTTTCAGTACATAGAATATTTATTTTAAGATTATCAATTTTTAATTCTTCAAATGCAGAAATCATATTGTTTCTCGCATTGTCAATACTGTATGACAAGCTCTCAAGTTTTCCACCTGATAAATTATAATATGACGGAATAAGAGCTTTCACAGGGTTTGCAGAAATTGTTGCTTTGTCAATACTTGAAATAAGACCTGTACGAAGTTTGACATTCTGAAGAATGTCTTTTTTCATATTGAAAACAAGAGTTGTCGTAACATTCTGAAGATTTGTTTTAGTTGTTTTTCTACCTAATTCCTCAAGTGCTTCAGGTGATACAAAAAAACCTAAGTCATAAGTCTTATCATCTACTTTTTTTGCAATATCAACCTCATTTGCATTTATATGAAGCCTTACAGATGTGGGTAATGGTTTAAATTCACCTGTATAATTTTCTACCTTTGAAAACCTGACAGATTCGCCATCTTTAATATCAGAAAGATAAAAACTACCATTTGAAATAATATATTCCTCATCAAGTCCATATCTGCCATTCGTCAAGTTGAAAAATTCCTCATCACAAGGAAATGACACAGGCTGAGAAAGTGAATACAAAAAGTTATTTGTCTTTTCCTCAAGTATTATCTGAAGAGTGTATTCATCAACAACCTGTACCCCTAATGCATCAACTGTCATTTCACCATTATGCACAGCTGTTGCATTTTTAATAATACTCAACAATGGGAAATCAGGAGCATTTGTTTCAGGTAAAACTGCTCGTGTAATTCCAAAAGCAAAATCCTTTGCAGTAACTTTTCCTTCGATGTATTTTTCCTTTTCTTCAAGAAAATCGGCAACAGCATCAGATATGTAATATTTCATATTATTTTGAAGGTAAAATGTATATGTAAGACCATCTGCTGATACAGTGTAATTTTTAACTGCACATTTTTTTGCTTCACCATTTTCGTCAAGCTTAAAAAGACCATCAAAGGTATTGACAGCCACTATTTTTTCACCTGTGTTAGATGCAACCTGCGGGTCAAAATAACGAGGCATCTCACCGATTGCACAGGCAAGATATGTTTCTTTCTCTTCTTTTTTACAACCTGCAAAACAAGTCGCAAGAAGGACCGATGCCATAAAAATACTGAAAAATTTCTTAAACATTTTATTCACCTTTCACCATTATAACAAATAAAGTGAAATCTGGCTATATTTTAAGAAAAATTTTTATAAAAAACTCGCATTTATTGTATTCTTCTGTTATAATGATTTATATATCACATAGTCAAGGAGATTATTATGCCACAAAATGATATTTTACTTATGATTTCCATCATTTTATCCGTTGTTTCCATAATCATTATGATTCTTGTCCTTAAAAATTCAAAAAACAATAAAGCTAATGATTCACTTAAACAGAAATTCGATTATATGAACAAGAATTTCGGTGACGAATTTCATCGTATCCGTGTTGAAAACCAAACAGCTAACAAAGAAATCCGTGAAGATGTCAAAAAGAGTCTTGATGATATGTCACTTCGTATCGACAATATGAATAGGGGAAATTTCGAGCATCGTGAAAAGATGAACGAAATGCTTGTATCAATGAGTGAAAAGAACGCTCAACAAAGCGAAAAACAGAATAAAACTCTTGAAGAATCAATTACAAAAATGCAAGAATCAAACGAAAAAAAGCTTGAAGAAATGCGAGTAACTGTTGATGAAAAGCTTACTGCAACACTTACAACAAGACTTAATTCTTCATTTAAAACGGTTTCAGACCAACTTGAAAATCTTTACAAATCTCTTGGTGAAATGCAGAAACTTTCCACGGGTGTTACTGAAAATGTTACTGCTCTTAATCGTGTGCTTACTAATGTAAAGGCAAGAGGCACCTGGGCAGAGGTTCAGCTTGAAGGCATTTTAAATCAGACAATACCTAATATGTTTGAAAAGAATGTGGCTACTGTACCTAACTCGCTCGACAGAGTTGAATTTGCTATCCGTATTCCATCAAGTGAAAAAGATGGAAATGACATTTTACTTCCTGTTGACTCGAAATTTCCTATGGAAGATTATGTTCGACTTTGCGATGCAGCTGACCGTGCCGATGCAGAAGCAGTAAAACAAGCAAGAAAAGAGCTTGAAACAAGAGTTTTAGGAGAAGCAAAATCAATTGCAAAATATATTCATGTACCAAATACAACTCCTTTTGCAATTATGTATCTTGCAACAGAAGGTCTTTATGCTGAAATCGCATCATCAAGAACAGGTCTTCCTGAAAAAATTCAGAACGAATATAATGTTATGATTGCAGGTCCTTCAACAATTACTGCACTTCTCAATTCTCTTTCAATGGGCTTTAAGACAATTGCTATCAACGAAAAGGCAAATGAAGTCCGTGAAATACTTGGTGCAGCAAAGGCACAATATGTAAAATTCAGCGAATTACTTGCAAAAGCGAAGAAAAAAGTTGATGAAGCAGGTAAGACACTCGAGGATGCTGAACGCAAAAATTCATTCATTCAAAGGAAACTTAAAAACATTGAAGCTATTGATTCTGTTTCTGCCGATAAACTTTTATTTGACGAAACAGATAGTATTGATATATAATAAAAATG
This sequence comes from Candidatus Fimenecus sp., assembly GCA_045531435.1. Classification (GTDB taxonomy): domain Bacteria; phylum Bacillota; class Clostridia; order Oscillospirales; family Acutalibacteraceae; genus Fimenecus. Next base: position 27,931 of record JAZSDZ010000039.1, on the reverse strand, counting down.
TTAAGCAATTATATACTTTATCAAGGAGGAAATAAAAATGGCTCTTAAACATGCTGACCTTATTGCACAGATGACACTTGAAGAAAAAGCAAGTATGTGCGATGGTCTTGACTACTGGCACTCACAGCCTGTCGAAAGACTTGGTATCAAGTCAATAAGCCTAAACGACGGACCTCACGGTATCCGTAAAAAAGGTGACCCGGGTGATACACCAAAAGGTGAAACAAATCTTTTGAAAGGTGTTCCTGCAATCTGCTTCCCTACTGCATCCGCAACTGCTTGTTCATGGGATACTGACCTTCTTTATAAAATGGGTCAAGCACTTGGTGAGGAATGCTTAAAGGAAAAGGTTTCTGTACTTTTAGGACCTGGTACAAACATCAAGCGTTCACCACTTTGCGGACGTAACTTTGAATATTTTTCAGAAGATGGACTTCTCGCAGGTGAAATGTCTGCTGCATTCGTAAATGGTGTTCAGAGCAAGGGTGTCGGCACATCTCTCAAGCACTACGCTGCAAACAATCAGGAAACAAGACGAATGACTGTTAATGCAGTTGTTGACGAAAGAACACTTCGTGAAACATACCTTCTTCCTTTTGAAATTGCAGTTAAAAAGGCTCAGCCTTGGACAATTATGAACTCATATAACAGAGTTAACGGCACATATGCTGCTGAAAACAAGTGGCTTTTAACTGATGTTCTTCGTAACGAATGGGGCTTTAAGGGTGTTGTTGTTACCGACTGGGGTGCAGAAAACGAAAGAGTACCCGGACTTATTGCAGGTCAGGAACTTGAAATGCCAACTTCTTCAGGTATCGGCACAAAGCTTATCTGCGATGCAGTTAAAGATGGTTCACTTGACGAAGCAATTCTTGACAAGGCTGTTGATAAGCTCATTGATATGAGCAAGCGTGCTGAAAAGGTACTCGGCGATTATACATATGATAGTGATGCTCACCACAAACTTGCTCGTGAAATCGCATCACAGTGTATAGTTCTTATGAAGAATGATAACAATGTTCTTCCATTAAAGAAAAATGCAAAAATTGCTGTTATTGGTGAAATGGCTCGTACACCTCGTTATCAGGGTGCAGGTTCATCTCTTATCAATCCAATCAAGCTTGACTCTGCTTACGATACAATGAAAGAAATGGGTATCGACTTCTCATTTGCTCCGGGCTACAAACTCAAAAGCAAAAACAAGAAAGAAATGGATATGGTTGAAGAAGCAAAGAACACAGCAAAAGATGCTGATGTTGCTCTTGTATTCATTGGACTTACTGACGATTACGAAACAGAAGGTAACGATAGAAGCCACATCAATCTCCCACCTATCCACAACACTCTTGTTGAAGAAGTACTTAAGGTTAACCCAAACACAGTCGTTGTTCTTTCAGGTGGCGCATCTATCGCAATGCCTTGGGCAGACAAAGTTCCTTCTATCCTTAACATGTTCCTTACAGGTCAGGCTGGTGGCAGTGCTGTTTGTGATATTATCTTCGGTGATGTTAACCCAAGTGGTAAACTCTCTGAAACATACCCTTGTGCTCTTGAAGATAATTCAAGCTATAACAACTTCCCTGGCAGTCCTGCTTCTGTTGAATACAGAGAAGGCGTTTATGTTGGTTACAAATACTATGATACTGTAAACAAACCTGTTGCATTCCCATTTGGTCACGGTCTTTCATATACAACATTTGAATATAGTGATATAAAGGTTTCGGCTGACAAAATTAAGGATACAGACACAGTTACAGTTTCATTCAAGATTAAGAACACTGGTAATGTTGACGGCGCTGAAGTTGCTCAGATTTATGTTAACGACCCTGAAAGCACAATTTATCGTCCTATCAAAGAACTCCGTGCATTTGAAAAGGTATTCTTGAAGGCAGGCGAAGAAAAAGAAGTTTCAATTACTCTTGGTAAGCGTGCATTTGCATATTACAATGTAAACATCAATGACTGGCATGTTGAAACAGGTTACTTCAACATCTTAGTTGGTGCATCAAGCCGTGATATCAAGCTTATTGCTTCAGTTATTGTTGAATCAACAGTTGATGCCGTTATTCCTGATTACAGAGCTACTGCTCCATCATATTACGGTGCAAATGTTATGAATGTACCTGCAAATGAATTTGAAGCAGTTTACGGCAAACCACTTCCACCATCAGTAAGAGATAAGAACGCTCCGTTCACGCTTCTCAACACAATTGAGGATGCAAAGGATGGCAAATGGGGTGGAAGAATTTATAGACTTCTCATTAAAATTCTTGGCGAAGGTACAATGATGGCCGGTGTTGCTACTCAGCTTCCTATCAAGAACTTTATCTCAATGAGTTTTGGTCTTTTCAGTCCTGAAATGGCAAAGGGTCTCATTCTTATTCTTCACGAGGATAAGATGGGTGCAGGTCTCAAGATTATCTTCAAGGGTATTCCAAATCTCATTAAAAATCTCGGTAAATTAAAGCAAATCTAATTGAACAAGATACAAGGTGAGAGTAAAATCTCACCTTTGTTTTTATATGAATCAGGATGCCGACCCCTACGTACCAATATAGTGACAAATTACAATTTGTTCGGAATATATATTTTTATGCATAAACAAGAAAAATTTGCATACAATAAATAATGAAAATTCAGTTGACAAAACTTGAAATTTTGCTATAATACCAATTGGAGACTCGGCTTTTATGGAAAGTCTGTCAGGGAGAACACGTCACCGACTGAAAGCGTGTTTGAGATGAGTAGTAAGCTTGGGAACACTTCAATTGCAATACTAATTTAATATTTAAAAGAGGATATGTTTATACATATCAATGCGGGTGGCACCGCGGGTATTTATTTTAATTACTCGTCCCGGGAATATTTTTCGTATTCCCGGGGCTTTTTATTTTGTTTCGGGAAATAAATTGGAGGTAAAAACTATGTACAGAACACTATTCTGTAACGACATCTGTGACAAGCACATTGGTCAGACTGTTCAATTGGCAGGCTGGGTTGATGTTGTCCGTGACCACGGTGGCGTTATCTTCGTTGACATCCGTGACTATACGGGTGTTACACAGGTTGTTATTCACGATGAAAACTTAGTTAAAAATGTAAACCGTGAAACTGTTATTTCAGTAACCGGTACCGTTGAAAAGCGTGACCCTGACACAGTTAACGAAAAGATTGCAACAGGTTATGTTGAACTCGTTGCAACAAATTTACAAGTTTTAGGTAAGAGCAAGAATATGCTCCCATTTGATGTAAGAGCATCAAGACAAAGTAAGGACGAGGTTCGTCTTAAATATCGTTACCTTGACCTTCGTAATCCAAAGAACCACGATAATCTTGTTAAGCGTTCAATGATTATTCGTCATCTTCGTAACAAGATGGAAGAAATGGGCTTCCATGATATGCAGACACCTATTCTTACTGCATCTTCCCCTGAAGGTGCTCGTGACTTCCTTGTTCCATCAAGAAAACACCCCGGTAAGTTCTACGCTCTTCCACAGGCTCCACAGCAGTTCAAACAGCTTCTTATGGTATCAGGTTTTGACCGTTATTTCCAGGTTGCACCTTGTTTCCGTGATGAAGATGCTCGTGCTGACCGTTCACCAGGTGAATTTTATCAACTTGACTTTGAAATGGCATTTGCAACTCAGGAAGAAGTTCTTGATGTTTGTGAAGACTTGATTTACGACACATTCAAATCGTTTACAGATAAAAAAGTTACACCTAAGCCATTCCGTAGAATCACTTATGCTGATGCTATGATGACTTACGGTTCAGATAAACCTGACCTTCGTAACCCGCTTATTATCTGTGATTTAACAGATTTCTTCTCAGGTGTTGAATTCCCTGCTTTCAAAGGTAAGCCTGTTCGTGGTATCGTTGCAAATTGCATCGGCAAATCAAAGAAATTTTTTGAAGATTCACTTAAATATGCAACATCAAACGAAGTTGGTCTTGGTGGTCTTGGTTATATCACACTTAAAGACGGTGTTTTTGCAGGACCTATTGCAAAATTCTTAACCGATGCACAAAAGATTGAAATCACTGAGCTCACAGGTGTTAAGGAAGGTGAAACACTCTTCTTTATCTGTGATGAAAAGAAAAATTCAACAGAAAAAAAGGCAGGTATGATTCGCAACTGGCTTGCAGGAAAAGAACAGCTTGACTTAATTTCTGACGATGCATTTGAATTCTGTTTCGTTGTTGACTTCCCAATGTATGAAAATGATGAAGAAACAGCAGAAACAATCTTTACTCACAACCCATTCTCAATGCCACAGGGTGGTATGGAAGTTCTCCTTACAAAGGACTCGACTGAAATTTTAGCTTATCAGTATGATCTTGTTTGTAACGGTATTGAATTAGCATCAGGTGCTGTCCGTAACCACGACATCGACATTATGAAAAAGGCATTTGAAATTGCAGGTTATGATGAAGAAGAACTCAAAAACCGTTTCAATGCTTTATACACAGCATTCCAGTATGGTGCTCCTCCTCACGCAGGTATGGCACCGGGTATTGACCGTATGGTAATGCTTTTAACTGATGAAGAAAAAATTCTTGATGTTATTGCATTCCCACTTAACGGCAACGCACAAGACTTGTTACTTGGTGCTCCAAGCGAAGTTACAAATCAACAGCTTGAAGATGTTCACCTTCTTGGTAGTGGCAGTGCATTGGCACAGCGTCAGGCTGCAACAGGCAATACTGCAAAGCAGTCACAGGGTAAACGCTCAACATTCTCAAATGCTCAACAGTTAAATCAGTTGTCACTTACTGAGGATGAAGAAGCAGTTATGCAGGGAATCTTTACTGCTATGAAAGACAACGAAGCAAAGCTTAATACAATAGATACAAAAAATGTTGAAGAAATGGTACATGTTATGCCAATGACAAATGTACTTCGTGAAGATGTACGAGTACAGAATTTTTCAAGAGAAAGCCTTTTAGAAGGTGCTCCTGAAAGAAACGACGACAGCTGGCAAGTACCACGACTTGTAAAGTGAGGTGAATAGTAATGAAATATTATGCAACACAAATCAATGAAAAAGGCAATATCGCAGTCGACGATACAATTCTTGTTAAAGATGCTGTTACAACTGCAGGTTCAAAAATCCTTGACGGATTTAAGCCACTTTTCAGTGCAGAAGCAGTTACTCGTCTTGAAAATAAAGGCTACGCAGTAGCAGGAAAGACAAATGTTGGTGAATTCGGTCTTGACCTTGTTGGTGAATTTTCATACTATGCACCACAGGAAGGCAAACTTGAAGGCTCAGCAGCAACTCTTGTTGCAAATGGTGATGTAGAAGCAGCACTCGGTGTTGATATGAATGGCTCAACAAGACGTGCAGCGGCTTTAGCAGGCGTTGACTTTTTGAAACCAACTTATGGTACGGTTTCACGTTATGGTGTGATTTCTTGTGCAGCATCAGGTGAACAAGTTGGTGTTTATGCAAAAGATGCTGAAAAAGTTGCTGAAATTATGGGTGTTATTGCTGGTCACGACGACAAGGACGGAACAAGTCTTCATAATGACAGTTATGACTACTCTATTACAGATGTAAAAGGCAAGAAAGTTGCACTTAACAAGTACCTTCTTGATAAAGCAGACGACGAAACAAAGGCAAAAGTAATGGCATTTACTGATTCACTCCGTGCAAATGGTGTTAAGGTCACAGAAATTTCCTGTGACAATGTGGAAATCGCAAATACAGCATGGCAGATTCTTATGTGTGCTGAAACCTGTAACAATGTTTCCCGTTATGACGGTGTTAAATTTGGTCACCGTGCAAAGGAATACAAGAATATTGACGAATTATATGTAAACACAAGAACAGAGGGCTTTAACTTCCTTACAAAGGCAGTTATCCTTTATGGCTCTGATGTTCTTTCAAAAAATCGTTATAAAGATTGCTTCGACAAATCACTTCGTGTTCGTCGTGTAGTTGCAGAAGGACTTGCAAAAGCATTCGAAAACTTTGATGCAATATTAACTCCTGTATGCAGTAAAGCAGAATATGGAGCTTACGACATTAAGGATGCATTCGGCAAGGTATTTGGTGAAAGTGTTTTCACAGCAACAGCAAACCTTATTGGTATCCCTGCTCTCGTTACAAATGGTATTCAGCTTATGGGTAAACACTTTGACGAAGCTACACTTTTAAGTCTTGCACACAGCGTTGAAAGGAAAGGTGAATGAATATGAAATACGAACTCGTCATCGGCCTTGAAACTCACGTTGAGTTAAGCACCGAATCAAAGATTTTCTGTTCTTGTGGTGGTCACTCTGCTGCAAATGAACCAAACGACTGTGTTTGTCCTGCTTGTTCAGGTATGCCGGGTATGTTGCCTGTTATGAATAAGAAAGTTGTTGAGCTTGCAGTTACAGCAGGTCTTATGCTCAACTGTAACATCAACCGTTACACAACATTTGATAAGAAAAACTATTATTATCCTGACCTTCCTTGTGCATACCAGATTACACAGATTAATCATCCAATCTGTACTGATGGTTGTGTGACACTTAAAACAAGTGAAGGCACAAGAGATATCAGAATTAAGCAGATTCATATGGAAGAAGACGCTGGTAAGCTTGTTCATAGCGGTAATTCATCATTCGTTGACTTTAACCGTACAAGTGTTCCACTTATTGAAATCGTTACACAGCCTGATTTCCGTAGTGCTGAAGAAGTTGTAACATATCTTAACAAGCTTAAGTCTATGTTCCGTTCAAGTGGTATTTCAGAATGTGAAGAAGGTGCTATGCGTTGCGATGTTAACATCTCTGTTCGTCCTGAAGGTAGTACCGAATTCGGTGTTCGTACTGAAATCAAGAATATGGCTTCATTTGAGGCTATTGAACGAGCTATTAAGTACGAATCACAGCGTCATATGGATGCTCTTGAATATGAAATCGAAGAGCTTGTTCAGGAAACAAGACGTTTTGATGATGTAAGCGGTAAGACATTTGCAATGAGAAATAAGGAAACTGAAGCAGATTACCGTTATTTCCCTGATGCAAACCTTATGCCTATTATTATTGACGATGCTTGGCTTGAGGAAATTAAGGCAAAGAAGCCTGTTGCGGTTGACGAAAAGGCTGATGCTTACCGTGAAGTTGGCATTTCTGAAAAAGAAATAGATATGCTCATTTCTAACCATAAAATTGCAAAAATGCTTGATGATATCGTTGCTATGGGATGTAATCCAAAGGATACTGCAACCTGGATTCTTACAGACTGTGCAGGTGTTCTTCGTAAAGATGGTAAGACACTCAACGACCTTACAATGACTGCCGAAACTCTTGCTACAATCATCAAGATGGTTGACAGCGGTAAGATTAACAGAAATGCAGGTAAGAAGGTTCTTATTGCAGTTGTTGAAGATAGTGTTGACCCTGAAGAATTCGTTAAAGCACAAGGACTTGATAAGAAGTTTGATTCATCAGCAATTGACAGCGTAATTGATAAGGTTATTGCTGAAAATGAAAAAGCAGTTGGAGATTTCAAGAGTGGTAAAGAAAAGGCTCTTATGGCTCTCTTTGGTGCTTGTATGAAAGAACTTCGTGGTGCAGGCGACCCTGCAGTTATCAAAGAACTTCTTGAAAAGAAGCTCAAGGCGTAAAAGCAAATTTATATGAATAAAGGTGGTGTCTTTTGACACCACCTTTTGCTTATTTAATTACGCTCAAATTTGCTTCTGGAAGATAGTAGCATACAATTATGCCTTCTTCGTAAACAACATAAACAAATCTGCCTTGGTCACCTAAATACATATATCGTGAAACTGTATTATCGAAAATATCCTGTGCTTTTTCTGTGTCTGTTACAGATTTAAGCGGATTACCGATATCCTTATAAACTTTCTTCAAAAGTTCATATTCTGTCATTGTTCCGTCAAGAAAATATCCAATCATATCGTTTTGATATGCACTATACATTCCCTGTTCAAATGATTCAATTTCAATTGCAGGATAATGAAGGCTGTATGAATATGCCATTTTGTCATTATCCTTCTTATTCAACTCTACAAATTTTGACGAAGCTTTGTTATAGTTCACAAATGAATCTGTATAAAGAATTTCTTTGATTGTCAACTGTTTTTCGTCAGTTATACAATCATTTGCTTTAAGGAATTCAAGAGTATTTGTCATCTCCTTATATACAGGAATGTATTCATTCAACAAACCGTATTCTGCAGGAACAAAATCATCTTCAGGCTTATAATCCTTGTCATATAGAATATTTCCTTCTTTATCAATCGGATAAATCTTATTTTTTGATGTTACCGGAACCATGCCTGCGAAATCCATATCATCATATCCGCGAGCGAGAATGCAAACAGGTTTTTCGTTGTTTTTAAGGAGTTTTTCCACACTCATAGCTGAAAGGTCTTTATAGAGTGCTTTACCGAGACCATCAATATCCTCAATACTTACAAAAGGAGTATCAGATTTTAAGAGCACATCGCTATCTGAGTACATCCATAAGAACTTTTTAAAATAGCCTGATGCATCGTTGTATGGGTCTTCCGGAATATCATCCACAAGATAGTTCTTGAAAATCGCATCGATAAAATCAGAGCCATAAACAAGTTCAAGATACTTTCTGTATGTTTCTTCACTGTACATTGCAAATCTTCTGTATTTTATTTTGCCGTCATTATCACGAATGGCAAGTGTTGCTTCTGCAGACCAGTCATAATTATAAACTCTCTTTTCGTTTTTAAGAAGTTCAAAGAGTTCAAGCACCATTTTCTTGCTTTCATCTGTTGAACTTTCAACAAAGTTCTCAGCCATATCATAAGTATCAATATAATGTGGGAACATTTCAAGCTCGTTTGTTGAAACAGAAACACTTTTCACTTCTTTGATGTCAGGAATTTTATTATATGTTCCGAAAATACCTGTGCCGATTGTAATCATACAAAGTGCTGTAACTGCAACCAATACACCGTACCATTTGAATGACTTGAATGCTGTTTTAAACCTTCTTGTGAGAACAAGCTGTACAACTGCATAAGCAATAAATGAAGCAATCACTGTTATAAGGAATAATAGGAAAAGATTGAAACTGCTTTCTAATACTATTACTAAAAACCATGCTACAAGAACAAATGCAAATGTACCGATTACTGCCCTTGAAACAGGGAATTTACCAAGTGAATTTGCATGTTCTGCTTTTCTTCTGTTATAAAGACAGAATGTAACACCGATTACAACAAGAGCCACAACAAGCCAACAAATCACTGGAAGGAAAAAGCCCATATCCACATTATACTGTTCAGGAATTTTGAAGTTCTTATCAAATCTATCCTTCATCAATGGTCTTAAAAGTTTTGTCGCACTAACAAAGCTATCATCTGTACTTATATAATCATCTTGAAGATTTGTTGCCATTGTCCAAGGGTTTAATGAATTTATCAATCTATTAAACTTTGAGGTATAGACATAACCTTTAAGCCAAACGTGTGACAATATATCCACAAAATCAAAAGCAAAATATGGAGTAAGTGAAAATGCAATCATAGAGAATGCAGCCTCAAAAATGTTACCTGATACCATAAACATCATTGATGAAAGGGCAAAACCTGTAAGCCCGCACACAAAGAGCATCAATGTAACATAAAGGAAAACTTTTGTAAGGTGTGCTGACACACCAAAATTCACAATGTTTATAATATAGATGATAAGCATTGGTACAAATACTGCAGTAAAGAGAGTAATAACTGCTGACAAAATTCTGTTTTTAAGCATTGTATTACGCTTTACACCAAGGCTCAAGAACACATTAACCTGTTTCTTTGATAAAAGATAATAGAATGATTTTGCCGCTGTAAGCATACCGCAGGCAACCATTCCTGCCGGTACAATTTCAGAAAACATATAGTAAAATGATGATTCCATAGGTAAAAATACTGAGATTTCGTTGTGAACTGTCATCATAAGAAAATCTTCATTGGTTACATAGGAAATTACAGGTCCTGTCATAGTGAAAAACAGTACAATAAACGCTATTAACGGGAAAAGAATTGATTCTTTCAAGCTACGGACAAAGTCGTTTCTGTTCACATTATTCAAAGATTTTTGTGATGTCATATTTCTTTTCCTCCATTTCGTTTAAGAATACTTCTTCCATTGTAAGTCTGTATTCGTCAATAGCCATAGGAAGAAGTGCATTGAGCTTGTGCCTTTGCTCATCAGCATTTTTCTCGAAAATAATCATTGCAACTCTGCCGTCAATTTCAAGTGACTTATACTGAATATCCTTAAAGTCATCTTCAGTAATCTGACGGTCAAAAATAAGTCTGAACTTACTATAATTCTGTGAAATATCATAAACCGAACAGTCCATTGTGAGCTTTTTACCGTTTATAAGTCCCACATTGTCACAAAGGTCAGAAAGTTCTGACAAGTTGTGTGATGAAATAATGAGAGACGCCTCTGTTTCTGCCATATATTCCATAAAAAGTTTCTTTGTAATCTCTTTCTTCTGTGGGTCAAGTCCGTCAAATGTTTCGTCAAGAAAAAGATATTTTGGACGGGATGCAAGTGCTAAAATAATTTCAGCTTGTCGTTGCATACCTTTTGAAAATCCTCTTATTTTCTTTTTCCCATCAAGACCATAAACTTCTAACAACTTATCCAATGTCTTGAAATTGAAATCAGGATGATAATCAGCATAAAATTTTGCCATTGAATAAACATTTGAATTCATTGGGAAATAAAGGTCGTCAGGGATATAGAACAAATTTTTACGATTATTGTCGTTATCGTATGTGTTCTCGCCATCCAGAAGGACTTTTCCACCCTCTGCCTTATAAATTCCTGCTGCTGTTTTTAAAAGTGTTGTTTTACCTGCACCGTTATAGCCGATAAGACCATAAATTGATGATGGCTCAACCTTGAATGATATATCTTCAACTGCTGTGAAATCGCCGAATTTTTTTGTAACATTAACAAATTCAATCATTTTAGTCTTCAACTCCTTTAAATATGTCGTTAAGAAGACCTTCAAGCTGTTCTCTGTCAGCACCCATAGCCTTGGCGTTAATCAGAGAAGTCTTTACTGCATCTAAAGACTGCTGAAGGAAAATGTTCTGAGATTCTGTGTCACCGCTTACGAATACACCTTTTCCTGCGATTGTGTAGATAACTCCCTGAGCCTCCAACTCCGACAACGCGCGCTTGACGGTGTTGATATTTAAGCCCAGTTGCGCTGAGAGTTGTCTTAAAGACGGTAGCTGGTCGTCTTTTTTCAGCACTCCCCTACTGATATCAAGAACGATTTGTTCCTTAATTTGTTCATAAATAGGGGTTCTGGAATGATAATCAAGAAAAATATTCACGGTGTATCACCTCCTGTCCAACTGTACTAACTGTGCTATTTCAATTAGTACAGTTTGATGATACAGCATAAATTTCTATTTGTCAATACATTTTTCTAAATTTTTTTAAATCTTAATCATCATTTTATAGAGTAAGACTACAAGTTGGAAGTTATTGGAGTGAGTTCTCCTTGAGGGGAAGGCAACTCCCCGATAAATTATAATTTGCACTATAAAAAGCGAGGTTATAAAAACCTCGCATACTGTGTTATATTCAATTATTTCTTCTTAATCCTTTTATGATGTCTTAATCTGACAAGAAGGATTACCGCGCCTGTTATAAATATAGATGCAATCATAACGCATGAAATTATTATCCCTATAAACGATGGAATAAATGGCACTATCAAATCAGTCTCAGGAAGGTCAAAAAGTTTTGAGCCATCATTTGTGCCATATGGGATTCGGATAACATTTATTGAATATCCACCCACATCGTATGGAATTATGTTATCATTTACCGTCAATTCAGCCTGAACAGGAGCAACATGCAAATCTTCATTAGGCTCGTTACAAGCCGACTTAAAGTTTTCACTCATATACTGTGCTGACGGATTGTTCACATTTTTGAAACCATCCACATTTATATTTATTTTATGTGGCGTTTTTGTACTGTTTACAATCTTTACATATATAACCTTTTCATTTGTATCGACTGTTATTGAACAATAGATGCCCTCTTCATTGAAACTGTCATCATCAATAGAAATATGATTTGTTCCAACATTGTTTGCAAAAAGCATCTGTGTGTAATAATCAGGTGTCAGAACCGCATTCTGTGAATCAAACCATACAAGACTTGTATCCTTTATCTGTGCATTGATTTTAGCAAGTGGAGTTTCATAAGAAATCATTCTTACAAGGTCAGCGTTTTTCTCTACCCCCATTAAAAAGGCAGCATTTTCAATAGCAGACCAAATATTATTTTTAGTAAGTGTATCACCTACTGTTGTGTCAACAGAATATTCACTTATTGCAACCTGAGTTCCACTACGCTCATATTCATCATACTGATTAACTCTTCCAAAGAGTTTTCCACCATCAACACAAGCATTTTCTTCTACAATAATATTATTATAGAGTCCGTTTGCATTGATACGGATTTTTTCTGCTTTTTCATCACTGACATTACTATCCATACAAGCTATAATCTTGATTTCAGGATATTTTTCCTGAATAGCATTATAAATAGCATCAAAATTACGCCAATAAAGTTCATCATAACTACTGTTGCCAATTGCTATATATTTAAGATTGAAGCTTTCTTTATGTCCGTCCTCAACTCGTTTTACACCCCAGAGTGTTGACTCATCGCCATTTGCATATTCAATCAGGTCAAGGACATCCTGAACATATTGATTGAACTCCTCTGTTTCAGGACAATATGCGATACTGTCAAGGTAATTTTTCCATTCTTCTGCAGCTGCACTACTTGTACGCTTCGCCTTTTCTTTTTCATATTTCTCTGATGCATCAGGCACAATGCCACAGTTAATCACAGGGATTGCAAGGCAACCAAGGTCCTCACACAAAAGAAAATATTCATAAAGTCCCATTAAATTGGAATTTATAGAAAAGACATTTTTGCTTATATGAGTGTATGACTGTTTTCTTGTTTCAATAGGGCCTATTGTGTCTTTCCAGCTACCAATTTCCTCAATCTTTGTTGAATTATCAAATTCACCTGCTGTAAAACGGATGAATGATGGCGATAAAGTGTGGAGTGTTTTCACAAGGTCACTTCTTAACGAAACATATTGCCACTCATCACTGCCAAAGCCATAACTACTCATAGGGATAAGTGTCACATAATCCATACAGAAACTACCCTGTCCTTCGAAAGATAGAAGTAATGAGCCATCAGCAGTAATATCACTTCTGATTTCAAGGCTTACAAGAGTCCATTCATCACAAGTGTCAATATTAAACTGATATTTTTCCTTGTTACCCTCTGCATTAAGAGAAGCAGTCAATGTACCAACATAATCAATATTTTTGAAATATGCAGAAAAACGATAAATTTCCTTTGCTTTAAATGGCATATCAGGTTCAACTGATTTTTTGGAATTCACCTGATATGTCTTGTAGTTATAAAATTCAGAATAACCTGTGTTTTCAATTTGCCCCTGACCATTAACTGTAAGAGAAAGATAATTTTTGTTTTGCTCGTTAAGTCCGTCTTCTGCCATGATGCTGTATGTTTCCGCAGAAATTTTCCACGCCGCCACAGGATTGTTTCTATATTCAAAAGAGTTATTGTTGACAAGATTCGATACTAGTCCGCCGTCGATTGCATTTCCTCTGTTTTCAAGAGAAATGCCATAAAGACTGTCACTAACCGAATACGAAATATTACCCGCTGAAATATTAAGTGACGGAATAATCTTTTCGGACATACTGCTACCGGTAAATGAAATCAATACTGACATAATCATTATGACAACAAGAGTTAATGATATTACTTTTTTCATTACCGTCACCTTCCTAAAATAACTTAAACTATACTGTTATATATTCTAACAATTTTTATTTCGTATGTCGAGTGTTTTTCTAACTTTTTTTGTAATGAATTATTGATTTTTTTCTTGTGTATCTATATAATCAAATTATAACAGTTTTTGGGAGGATTTTATGGAAAAGAAAAAGGTCTATACGATTTCAAATGCCCATCTTGACACAATCTGGAGTTGGGATTTCGAAACAACTGTAAACAAATACATATACAGAACTCTTGCTGAAAATTTCAAACATTTTGAGAAATATCCTGAATACAAGTTCAATTTTGAGGGCTCATATCGTTATGAGCTTATGAAGGAATATTATCCCGATTTGTGGGAAAAAATGAAATCTTATATTGCTGAAGGCAAGTGGAATGTTTGTGGCAGTGCATTTGAAAACGGTGATGTGAATGTGCCATCTCCTGAAGCACTTTTCAGAAATATTCTTTTGGGTAATGAATATTTTGACAAAAATTTTGGCAACCGCAGTTGCGATATTTTCCTACCTGACTGTTTCGGATTCAGTTATGCATTACCATCAATTATGCACCACGCTAATCTCAAGGGCTTTACTACACAAAAACTCACATGGGGTTCAGCGTACGGAATACCATTTGACATTGGTAAATGGTACGGTGTTGACGGAAATTACATTTATGGTAATACAAATCCGGGGTCTTATGATAAATCGCTCACTAAAATCAGGGAAAACAAAACTATTAGTGAAAAGCTTAAGAAAAATGAACAGTATGACCTTGATTTAACAGCGATTTTCCACGGTGTTGGTGACCGTGGTGGTGCACCAAAAGAGCCTTCAGTTAAAACTGTTTGCGATGAAATAGCAAAAAATGATTCAAGTGATATTGAGGTTTTGTCTGCTCCTGCTGACCAGATTTTCCGTGATATTGACGCTTTACCTGAAACTGTAAAACAAAAATTACCTGTATGGAATAACGAGCTTGTAATGACCAATCACGCAGTTGGTGGATACACTTCCCGCGCTATCGGTAAACGTTGGAACAGAAGAAACGAAGAAATCGCAGATATGGCAGAACGAGCTTGTGTTACTGCTATGGTGAACAATGGATATAAGTATCCACAGGAAGCTCTTACAAAAGCTTGGAAACGAGTTATTGCTCACCAATTCCACGATGACTTACCGGGCACATCGGTTCAGCGTGCTTACAGAAGAAGCTGGAATGACTACGCGATGTCACTTAACCAATTTACTAATGAATATGAAGGTGCTGTAAAATCCGTTGCATCAAAGCTTGATACATCTTTCGTAAAAGGAACTGCAGTTGTTGTAAACAATCCTATGGAATACGAAAGAACAAGTATTGTTACAGTTAAGATTCCTGTAAAATCCTGTGGAAAGAACATAACCGTTCTTGATAAAGATGAAAAAGAATATGCAGCACAGATTATAAGCGTTCAGAATGGTGTTGCAACTATTCTTATGAATGTTACTGTTCCATCTATGGGATACAAGGTTTTTGATGTAAGAAACAGAAAATGTCAGATTAAATCAAAACTTTTTGCATCTATAGGAATGCTCGAGAACGAAAAATACAGAGTACTATTTAACAGTAATGGCGATATTTCTTCAATTTATGACAAGAAATTAAAGAAAGAAATATTAAGCCAACCAATTACAACCGGCATTTTTGACTATAACGGTAGTAAGGATTGGCCTGCTTGGGAATTGAATTATGAAGAATTAAATCGTGAGCCACAGAACAAGGTTAAAATCAAGACAATTAAGGTTGTTGAAAATGGTCCTTGCAGAGTTGCTCTTGAAATTGTAAAAACCTTTGGTGACAGTATATTCAAATCAATTGTTGCCCTTAGTCGAGGCGGCAAGGTTGTTGAAGTTTACACTGAGGCTGAATGGCGTAGTAAACGTCATCTTGCAAAGGAGATTTTCTCATTTACTGCCCAGAGTCCTGTTGCAACATATGACCTTGGTCTTGGTGCAATCAAACGTGGCAATATGAATGATAAACTTTTTGAAGTGCCTGCACAGAAATGGGCTGACATTACCGATAAAGATGAAGAGTTTGGTGTTTCTGTCATCAGCGAATGTAAATATGGATGGGATAAATTTGACGATAATACTCTCCGTCTTACTCTTATGCATACACCATATAAAAATTACAAGGTTGACAGTATGCAGTCAATGATGGAATTAGGTCTTAACAGATATTCATACGCTATTTTCTCTCACGAGGGTACAGTTTCACACGACACACAAACAGAAGCACGTAATTTTGTAATGCCAATGGCATCATTCGTTGTATCAAAACACGAAGGTGAATATAGTGAATACTCATTTGGCTCACTTTCAGGAAATGCAATTCTTCGTGCTATGAAAAAGGCTGAAAACAGTAATGAAATCGTTATTCGTATCGGTGAAAGTGAAAAGGAATTGCAGAAAGATGTTACCTTTGCACTTGATTGTGGAATTGAATCTGCAAGAGAAATTTACGCATCTGAAGAGCATATTGCCGACTACCCTCTTACAGATGGTAAGCTTATTTTCAACTTGAAGCCTTATGAAATCAAGTCATTTGCTCTTAAAGTCAGAACTGCAGAAGCTAAAAAGGATACTCAGATTAATATTCCACTTCTCGGCAACATCAACGCTTTCTCATCAAATACCCGTCCATCAGCCGAACTTCCTGTTATCAATAAGACAATTCCTGTTGAAATCAAGCCTGAAACAATTATTTCAGGTGGTATTGAATTCAAAATACCTGCTGACAACAAATGCATGCTTTGCGGTGGACAGAGTCTTACTCTCCCTACCGGAACTAAAAAAGTTCATCTTCTCATAGCATCTCTTAACGGTGACAAGCATATTAAAATCAATGACTATGCGTACAAAATCAATGATATTCAGGAATACTATGCAGGTTGGGATTTATATGATTTCAAGGAAGTAGCCTTCACAAAACAAGGTAAATTAGGTTACGAATTCACTCATTCTCATACAGCAGACGGAGATGCACAATGTAAGCAATTATTCTTTTGGCATGTTGAGGTTGATATTAATGATGATTCTGTCATTCGATTTCCTGTTGATAAAGAAATTCTTGTGCTTTCGGCTATTGCTGATACAGAAACTGAAACTTGCAAAATTGCTTGTGACCTATACGATAAAATAGAAGGCAGAGTATTTGATTATAAAGAAAACATCAAAGAAAAACTTACATATTTAAATTGCAAAAACTCATATCTTCTCAACGATAAGGGTGGCGCAATCAAACACAGAAATAAGGGAAGGAGAAAATAACTATGAGTGAAAATAAAGGCGACATCCGTTATGTAGGGGTTAAGGAAACTCTTGCCTATGGTATTGCAAATGCAGGTCAATGCTTTGGTTACAATATTATTGCCGGTAGTTATCTTTCACTTTTCTTCACAAAGGTTTTTTGCGTTCCACCTGAAGCAGTTGCCGCTATGATGCTTTTTTTAGGATTGTGGGACACATTCAACGACCCGCTTATGGGCTCAATTATTGACAGAACACGAACTCGCTACGGAAAGCTCCGTCCTTATCTTTTAATTGTACCGATTCCATTGGGACTTGCTACAATTATGCTCTTTGCAGGACCAACACTCCTTGGTGACAAAACAGAAGATGTTGCAAAAATCATCTATATGTTCATTACATATTTTATATGGGAGCTTTTCTACACATTAGGTGATGTACCATTCTGGGGAATGAGTGCTGCTATCAGCCCATCACCATCTGACAGAACAAGAGTAATTTCTTCTGCAAGATTTATTTCAGGTCTTATCGGTGGACTTTCAACAACAATTCTTACAGTGCTTATGGACTTGAGTAATAACGGTAAGA
This sequence comes from Candidatus Fimenecus sp., assembly GCA_045531435.1. Lineage (GTDB taxonomy): Bacteria > Bacillota > Clostridia > Oscillospirales > Acutalibacteraceae > Fimenecus. The sequence continues at coordinate 10,189 of JAZSDZ010000039.1, read as the reverse complement.
TTCCACTTTCATTGTCACAGGTTTTCTTACTTATGGCAATAATTTCAGGCACATTTGGTATGGCTCTTTTCTCATTAGCAGGACTTTGTACAAAAGAAAGAGTGGCACAAACCGTTAAAGAACCAAGCATTCTTGACGGTTTCATAGCACTTATTAAAAACAAGCCTTTGCTTTTAATTGTTATTGGTAACGTTCTTTCTGCAATAAGTGGTATTGGCGGATTCTTTCAGGCATACTACTATTCAGAGGTTGTGCAGATGAACTCACTTACAATAGTTATTGCATTACCGGGTACAATTTTAGGCTTTGTCACATATCTTCTTATTCCAAAAATCAAGCAGAAGTTTGACAACAGACAGATTATCTTCCTTAACGGATTTGTAAGACTTATTTGTGGCGTTATTGTATTTATTGTAGGTATGAAGTGCTTTACAAACCTTTGGGTTGTTGTTCCGCTTCTTATGATACAGAACCTTCTTTTCAGTTTCTTCAACACAATCAATATGGTTATTCCGACTGAAATGATTGGCGACACAATTGACTATATGGAATGGAAAACAGGAGAAAGAAATGAAGGCGTTTCATTCTCTGTTCTCACATTCGTCGGTAAGCTTACAGGCTCAATTTCAGGTACAATAGGCAACGCACTTCTTCCAGTAATCGGTCTATCATTCGTGACAACAGGTACAGAAACAGTAACTTTTAAGGCTTATGAATACACAGATTTGCTTATTTGGGGAATGTTCACATTAGCACCTGCTATTTTAGGTCTTCTTCCACTTATTCCATATATCTGGTACGACCTTACAGGTGACAAATTAAAGCAAGTCCGTGAGGAAATGGCTGAACGAAGATTAAATCTTTCAGCTGAAGTTTCAGGAGGTGTCGAAAATGAGTAACAGATGTCCAAAATGTAACGAAAAACTCTCACCTTTCTATATGAAACAGAATTGTCCGAAGTGCAACACAAATCTTGTGTATTATGATTTGGATAATCGTCTTAAAGCAGACCACGAAAAAGCAGTTAAGGAACAAGAAACCGTTGACAAAGTGCTTAATAACATTAAATCATCTGCTTTTGGTGGACCATTACAGATTACAAGATTTGTACTTATGTTCTCACCTCTTTTATGGATGTGTTTACCCACATTCAAGACTGCTGACGACACAAATGTAACACTTATAAATGTGATTATGGGAATTATCAATGGAACTTTATCTCTTTATGCAATTTTTTCGGATAAATCATACTTATTCCCTGTAATTACAATGGTCTGTGTTATCGTTTTCTCAATTCCTGTAATTATTTCATCACTTTTTTCAGTTGGTGAAAAAGCATATAAACGAATTAAGATTTTCAAATATATATATGGAGTGGTTCTTTTAGTTTGTCTTGCTTTGTGTTTTTTTGGTGGCTCATACATTTCCTTTGGGTTTATCTTTATCGTGATTACCTTTGGTATAGTGAATACACTTCACAAGAAGATTGACGACAAACTTAATAAATAGAACTTCAAATTATAATTTGTCGGGATTAGTTAATTGGTATGTCATTCTGAGCGAAGCGAAGAATCTCTCCCAAAGTGAACGATAAAACTAACAGAGATTCTTCGTCGTTGCACTCCTCAGAATGACACAAATCGTCCCTGTAAACTCCAATTTAATAAATTAAGGAGTTTTTGCTCCTTTTTTATTGCATTATTTGAATTATATGGTAAAATTAAACTGTAAAATTTTTAAGAGAAGGTGCAGATAAATGAATTTACACATTTTTGATACTGCAGAACAAATTGCAGTTGCTGTCGGTAATATGATGATTGAACAGTTGAACGAAAAGCCTGACTCAGTTATGGGCTTTGCAACAGGTGCATCTCCTGTTCCTACATACCAGTATTTAGTTAAATGCTACAACGAAGGTAAGGTTAGTTTCAAGGATATGACTACTTTCAACCTTGACGAGTACTGTAACCTTCCTGTTGAAGATAAAAACAGTTATTTCACGTTTATGCACGAAAACCTTTTTGACCTCATTGATGTTAAAGAAGAAAATGTTAATTTCCTTAATGGTAATGCAGTTGACTCAGAAGCTGAATGTACTCGTTATGACAACCTTATCGACGAAAAGAAAATCGACGTTCAGCTTTTAGGCGTCGGCAGAAACGGTCACATCGGATTTAACGAACCATCTGACAAATTCACAAAAGGCTCATTCAAGGTTCAACTTACACAGAGCACAATCGACGCTAACTCAATTTATTTTGACGAAAACCCAATGCCACACTATGCACTCACAATGGGTACTGTTTCAATTATGAAGTCAAAGAAAATTATCCTTATTGCAACAGGTGGCAGCAAGGCAGATGCAATTTATGGTCTTGTTAATGGTGATATCTCACCAATGTGTCCTGCATCAGTTCTTCAGTTCCACCCTGATGTTCATATCTTTATGAACAAAGCAGCAGCATCAAAATTATAATCTCGCAACCTAACGTTCAAAAAAATTCCACCCTGCAAGTCAATTGCAAGGTGGATTTTTTCATTCAATCATTTTGTTTTTCTTATTGCTTTTTCCTTATCCTTCTTTAAGAACAGGAGCATTGGGATGAAGATAAGCACAGCGACAACAGCTGCATAAAGGAACATTGATTCTGTTGGAAGTACTTTTACAGCACCATTTGCCATATATGTAACATCTGAATTTTTTGCTGCGATATTACCCAATGTAGGACCTATAATGCTTGGTATAAAGAATAAGAAAATCATTCTGATACCTTGGAAAAGTCCAACCTTATCTTTAGGGATATTATCACGCACAGTTGCACCGAATTGAATCATAATAATAGCATATCCGATAATTCCCGGAGTCAATCCCATAATTATACCTACAATGCTTTTGGTTGATGCAAGAAATAAAAGACCTGCAATAAAACAAAGAACACTTGAAATAAACGATGATGATTTATCCTCTGCATAAACCTTCATAAAAATAATAATACAGATAATGACGACAAGTATCGCAATTATTGCAGGAATAATTACCTGTGGTGAAAGAAAATTAACTCCTTCGTTTGCCGGAATAATAACTGAACCTATGTAGATAAAAAGATATGGGAAAAACACCTGATAAGCACAGTTGAAAAGGCAACCAGATAAAAGCATCAAATAAAGATTTATATTTTCTTTGACCGCACTTGGTCTGAAACCATAAAAAAGGTCTGCAAAATAACTTGTTTCTTTCTCTACTTTATCAAGCTTTTTAGGATTATCAATAAGGAAAAAGCCGAGAATACCCAGGATTATTGCAATTACTCCAAAAAGAATGAAAATTGCACTATATTTCATTTTGCCCGACTGAGCATTTGAAACTAGAAGTGTAATAACACCTGTTGAAACAAATCCCATAATTGTAAACGCTGTTTCAATTTTTGCAGATGTTTCAGGAGTTGAAATATCTACAACCCACGAATTAAAAGCTGCGTCACATGTTGTTGAGCGTAAAAAAGCTAAAACTAGTGCAAAAGAAATAGCAATTACAGCTGTAGCAGTAATTGTTTCAGCAATATCGCTGAACCCAAAAGTGTCTGCTACATTTTCCTTTTTCACAGCACTGAAAACAAACATCACTATACCCCAAACGATAAATCCGAATGAGATAAATATTTTTCTGTTTTTCATTTTTTCACTGAGTGTACCCATAACAAAGGTAGTAATGCCCGACACCACAGCTGCTAATGAAGCAATAAGATTAACGGCATCTGTCAACGTGATTGGCGCACCCATTGCGCCATTTTCGAAAACTGTATTATCTAAGAAAAGTCCCAGATACATTGACTCAACGCCACTTGCAATTGCACTGATAAACATAAAGAGAATTATGGTTATCCAGATACGCATTGAAAGTTTTCCGTTTTTACTGCTCATAACTTCACCTCTTCAATTCGTTCAGTATATCAAAAAACGCCATTTTTCAGGCGTTTTGATGTTAATTTTATTTTGCGTTTTTCTTTTCTTTCTTAAGAAGTGCAATCATAGGAATAAATACGAATAATGCAACAACACCCGCATAAAGGAAGATTGCCTTTGTTGGAAGCACATCGTCAGCACCTGATGTATTTTTTGTTGCAAGGTTACCAAGAGTAGGTCCTACAACCATTGGAATAAGAACAGAGAATACCATTCTTATACCCTGAAAAAGTCCTACATTATCCTGTGGAGTATAGTCTCTTGTTGATGCACCAAGCTGAATTGTAAGAACAAGATAACCGATAAGCACAGGAGCTATACCAATGATAATTGTAAAAATACTTGTTGATGTTGAAAGAATGAAAAGACCTACAACCAAAAGTGCAGAGCTTGTAAGGAAAGCAACAGACTTACTCTTCTCTGCAACCTTCATAAGAATTACGATACCTGCTACAATCGAAGCAACTGCAATAACTGCAGGGAGAATAATTCCCACTGAAAGGAAATTTACATCTGCATTCGCAGGTAAAACAACATCACCGAGATATACAAAAAGATATGGGAAGAACACCTGGAAAGCAATATTGAAAATACAAAGTGCTGAAAGAACTAAATAAAGTCCACTGTTTTCTTTGATAACACTTGGTCTGAAACCATAAAAAAGGTCTGCCCAATAGCTTGTGTTTTTCTTTTCTGCATTCTCAAATTTCTTTGGATTGTCAATAAGGAATACACCCAAAACACCAACAATAGCAACAACTGCACCCATACCAACAAAGAATGTGCTATATGAAATTGTTCCACCCTGTGCAAGAGAGCCGACAACCATAATCACAGCCATAGCAATAAATCCCATAAATGTAAATGCAGTTTCAACCTTGGGACGAGATTCAGGTGTTGTAACGTCAGTTACCCAAGCGTTGAATGCAGAGTCGTTACTTGTTGAACCCATAAATGTCATAATCATATCCATAATTACAACAATCCAAGCTGTAACAGTAATAATCTGACCAGGGTCAGAAATGCCAAAAAGATTTGCCACATTTTCTTTTGTTATAAAACCGAAAAGTGCTGTTACAATACCCCAAGCAATATAACCGAATGAGATAAACGCCTTACGATTTCTCAGTTTTTCGCTGAGTGTACCCATAATAAATGTAGTTACAACAGCAGTAATCGCTGAAAGTGTAACCATAATATTGATAGCATCAGTAAGTGTAAGACTTGCACCAAATGCACCTTCGTTATAAACACAGTCACTTAAGAATGTGTTGAAATACATATTTTCAACGTTCCATGCAAGTGAACCCATAAACATAAAAAGAAGGATTCCTACCCAGATACGCTTTGAAAGTTTTCCGTTATTGTTCATATTTTCTACCTCTTATTTAAAGTAATATACTCTTGCCTCATAAGGTCTTGTTACGAAAGAATTATGAGTGACAGGATTAAGACGATAGTTTGAAAGTACCAATTTACCTTTTGAAAGGTCATATCCTTCAGGAGAAACAAAATTCACGCTCTTTTCAGAGAATGAACATATAACGAGAATTTTTTCACCATTGAGAGTTCTTTCATAAGCAAAAATCTTATCACTATTTTCGTAATACTGTTTAAAATCACCATAAATTGCAACTTCATGTTCCTTACGGAATTTAAGAAGTTTACGATAATAATTAAGAATTGAGTTTTCGTCAGCCTCAGCCTGTGCCACATTGATTTCAGTGTAGTTAGGATTAAGATTGAACCAAGGCTCAACTGTTGAGAAACCTGCATATTCACTGTTGTCCCACTGAACAGGAGTTCTTGAGTTCTCACGCGAACCTGCATTTGCCATCTTCAAGAATTTTTCGCCCTTGATACCAAGCTTTGCAAAAGTCTTTTCATTATTAAAGGTCATCATATCCTTGAACTCATCAATTGATTTAAGTTCAATATTTGTCATACCGATTTCCTGGCCTTGATAAATGAAAGGAGTACCTTTCTGCAAATAACACATTGTTGCAAGCATTTTACCACTTTCAACTCTATATTTAAGTGAGCCGTAACGGTCAATGATTCTTGGGTGGTCGTGATTTTCAAGGTAAAGTGTGTGCCAAGCCTTACCATTCATAGCGTCATACCACTTCTGATAGCACTTTTTCATCTTTTTAAGATTGAATGGAGTCTTAATCCAGTCTGTCATGAAGCAGTCTGCTTCAAGATGGTCAAAGCTGAACATTGTTTTAAGTACCTGAGTTTCATCTTCCTTAACAAAACGAAGCACCTTTTCAGGAGTGATAAGTGGACCTTCACCAACGGTAAAGCAATCATACTTTGAAAGAACATCATCGTGGAATTCCTTAAGGTATTCATAAAGATGAGGACCACAGTTGTAATGTTCCATACCCGCTGCTACAGGAATTGGAATAGCGTTTGGAAGTCCTTCTTTCTTTGAAATGTATGTAATAACATCTTCACGGAACCCGTCAACACCCATATCAAGCCAGAACTTCATAATATTCTTAACTTCTTCTCTTACCTTCGGGTTATCCATATTAAGGTCAGGCTGACCTTTTGTGAATACATGGAGATAATATTCGTCAACATCAGGAACATATTCCCAAGCTCCACCTTCAAATGTTGAAAGCCAGTTGTTAGGTGGTTTTTTACCATTCTTGCCCTTACCCTTTCTCCAGATATAGTAATCATGGTAAGGATTGTCAACACTCTTACAAGCTTCTTTAAACCAATGATGTTCAGTTGATGTGTGGTTAACAACAAGGTCCATAAACACCTTCATATCACGGTCGTGACAGCCCTTAAGCACCTTTTTGAAGGTTTCCATATCACCATATTCAGGATTAATATCCATATAATCGGAGATATCATAACCATAGTCAGCATTTGCTGATTTGAAAAGTGGTGAGAACCAGATAGCATCAATACCAATTGACTTAACATAGTCGAGTTTCTCATAAATACCCTCAAGGTCGCCGATACCGTCACCGTTTGAGTCTTTGAAACTACGTGGCCAAATCTGGTAAACTACCATTTCCTTATACCAAGTTTTTTTCATAAATACAGCACCCCTTATGTTTTGATTTATATAAACTTAAGTATATCATATTAAAAAGGGAAAAACAATTATTATTAGTAATCTTTTGGATAAAAAAAGAGGCTGCATATGCAACCTCTCATATAATTTATTCTATTTTGCTGTAACAATAAAACTATCAAGAGTTGCTTGTCCGTTTTTGTCAGTATATGCAATATTAACATCATACACTATATTGCTAGCCTTATATTCATATAACAATGTAACCTCACATTCAACATAATCATTTTTGTGATATTTTTCTTTTACAGTGATTGTATATGGCATTCCCATTTCATCTATAATATCAGCATATGATGATGTTGTTCCACACTTATCTCCCAGTACAAGTTCCACCCAATCATATTCTACATTCATTTTTGTAAGCCAAGACACACCAACAATAGTGCAATCAGCGAGAGCAAGAATATTTGTTGTATTATTCGCTACATTGAACGATAACATTTTACCTTGGTCATTTTTAAAGAAAGCCAAAGACCCTTTTCCTTGTTTAACTGCCTTATTGATATCAGTTTTACCGATAGGGGCCCAACCTTTATCAATTAATTCTCTCACAGTTGTTTGCATAATTATAATTTCAGTTGAACCTGCAGTAATCTTATTAGGTATCACAGTTGTCATCATTTGTTTTCTTTCATATCGTTTACCGAGTGTTGTATCACCTGATGTTGCTGAACTATTAGGTTTTCTGCTATTTAAGGTATAATCATTAACATTCACCAATTCAAACAAAGCTTCAGGTACAGTAAGATTTGGATTGTTAAATGGTGGCGCTGTTGGTTTTTCCTGTTTGCTTGATGATGGTTCATTTTTATTTGTTACACCATTTTCACTTGTCTGTTCAACAGGTGTTGTTGTACTTTCGCCATCATCCACATCCTTATTACAAGCTGCAAAAGAGAATAGCAGCGTAAGAACTAAAAATATTGCTAAAAACTTTTTCATAAAAAATCTCCTTTATGTATAAAAAACTTAACTACAATATTATATCATAATACTACTTTTAGCACAAGTCTTTTTATATTTTATCCAATGAGATTCAGACTTGATTTTATCATATAATGGTCGGAAACATTAGTTTTTGCACCCGTTTCGGTTACAACCTCATAACTGTTAATTCCAAAACTATCATTCACAAAGATGTAATCAATCGGTCTGCCCTGCGTTTCATCTGTCCAACCATTATATGTAACCATATTGTCACCATTTTCTACTGTTTTATTGGCACTTCTGTAACCATTTTCTTCCAATGCAACACATCCTGATGCATCACTGTACTGATTGAAGTCGCCTGTTATAACAATTGGAATGTTGCCGTATCCTGAAATGATTTCCTTTGATTTTTCACCAACAAGCTTACCACCTAATTTCTGAGCAGCCTCACTGGTATTATCAAAATGAGTGTTGAAATGTGCAAAAACCTTGCCCGTTACTTTATTTTTAAGAATCACATATGAACAGATTCTGTAACAACCTGCATCCTTGTATTTTGATTCCACTTCAGGCGTGTCAGAAATCCAAAAAGTACCACAATCAACAAGTTCAAATTTTTCCTTGAGATAGAAAATACCATTCATTTCTGATTGTTTTTCATTTTTATCTCCACCGCGTTTTACACCATAATAATCGTACTGCGGTAAAAATTCTTTCATTTTTTCTACCCAATTACTGTTTATCTCCTGTACCCCTAGCACATCAGGCAAATGGTCATTTATCTGTTGTGCAAAAAGCTTTGCTCTCTTATTACTTCCTGTCCCTTCAAGAATATTTCCCCAAGGGGCAGCAGTATTATATGATGCAACGATAATATTCCCATTATCTTTTAATCTTTCATCTGTTGGTTGTATCACAATACCACCTCCGAAAAGTGATGAGAAAAAACTTGTAATTGTTGTAACAATACCTAAAAATACAGCTAAAATCTTTGACACAAAACCACCTCTGTAATAATTTATCACAAAACCTAAGATAGGTCAATTCTGTATTGTAAAATTTATTTTTTTGTGATAATATAATATTTGGTATATTATCATTTATTTGAAATAGGAGAATGATATGAACATTGTAATTGTAGGTGACGGAAAAGTTGGCGCAACTCTTGTTGAGCATCTTTCGTTGGAAGGTCACAACATTGTTGTTATTGACCGTAATCAAAAAATTGTTGAACAAATGGTAAACTCATATGATGTAATGGGTATTTGCGGAAATGGTGCGAACTGTGAAGTACAGCTTGAAGCAGGTGTTGATTCTGCTGACCTTTTTATTGCAGCAACATCATCAGATGAACTTAATATTCTAAGCTGTCTTATGGCTAAAAAGGCAGGTGCTTCTCACACAATCGCACGAGTGAGAAATCCTGATTATCTTAATCAGCTTCCGTTCTTTAAAGATGCGTTGGGACTTAGTATGATTGTAAACCCTGAACTTGATGCCGCAAACGAAATTGCAAAAGTTCTTCGTTTTCCTAATGCTATAAATATCGAAACATTTTATCGTGGACTCGTTGACCTTGTTGAACTGAAAATTGACGTGGAAAACCCACTCTGCAACATGCAGTTGACAGATATTTTCAACAAGTTTGATGTTAAAATTCTCGTCTGTGCTGTTCAGAGAAAAAATGAAGTCATTATTCCTCGAGGTGATTTTGTTCTTAAAGCAGGCGACAAAATTCATACCACTGCTCCTCGTGGTGTCCTTGTTGACTTTATGAAAAAATTGAAGATATACAAACACCGTACAAAGAATATTATGATTATCGGTGGTGGCAAGATGGGTTATTATCTTGCTCGTCAGCTTTGTGAAACAGGTGGCTACAACGTAAAAATAATTGAAAACGATTTGGAGCGTTGCGAAAAACTTTGTGAGCTTTTGCCTGGTGCGGATATTATTCACGGCGACGGAACTGACCGTACAATCCTTATTGAACAGGGAATTGAAAATCAGGATGCTTTTGTCGCTCTTACAACTATAGATGAAGAAAATATTATTGCTTCTATGTATGCGTCATCACTTGGCATCAGCAAAACTGTTGCAAAAGTCAACCGTGTTTCATATGAAGTACTTGAAAGCATCGGTATGGATAGTGCTTTTTCATCAAAGGCAATTGCTGCAAACAGAATTATTGCCTAT
>JAZSDZ010000130.1:0-6564 GCA_045531435.1 Candidatus Fimenecus sp. | reverse complement strand
CGGGAGGCAGTCCTCTGCCCTTTCGGACAGACTCCATGATCTTGAAGGCCCGTTTGTCCGGCATACCGCAGGAGATCAGGTAGATCATAATATCGTCACGGGCATTTTCTTTTTCATATTGCTGAAGATGTCTGTAATTTCTTGGCATAAAAATTCCTCCTATGGTAGTTATCTTAATTCTACCATAGGAGGGGTTTTTTTTCTATTGTCCGTTTTTAACGGACTTGTTCAATTAATTCCACTCGGAGTTTTTATGTCATATTCAAATCGGAATTTATACCTAATCAAGACAACTACCACAAAGCTCATATCCGTTATTTACATAAGAACCAAGCTTATCGCCTTTAACAACCTGCTTATTCTTTTCACTCATGTTCTTCGCTCCTGAACATTCAGGTGAATGAATCTTCTTTGACGAGGTGTTAAGAACATATTCTGCATTCTTATCAACATTCACATCTTCATTTTCAGTTGCCTTTTCGTCAAGCCAGTTTTTACCTGTTGCATAATCAATTACAACACCTGGCTGAACATTATAACAATACACATTAAAGCAGACGCCGTCACCGTCGTCCTCAACTGACCAGGCTTCCATCTGCACACCACTTGCAACAAGGTTTTCACCATCAAAAATTGGTGTTACACGATAAAGCACATGATTTTCAGTTTCCTTAACGTAGTCTGCAATCATATTTTCAAAAGGCAACATACCTTCTGTATTCATGTATCGTGTACCTGTAATCAGATTGCTTGTATTTGCATTTTCACCTGTAAGCTGATAACCGATAAGGTGACAACGATTATAAAGGTATCTTCCGTCAACGAAATCGTATTTTGATGTCACCCAACCCGTAGGCTTCACCATACCGATATCCCCTCTTTTTTCAGTTGGCATAATTTCAACACCGACACAGGCAAATGTCACACCACAACGACCTAAATAATCAAGCTCTACATATTCTTCAAAAGCTTCTGTTGTGTAATCACCCTCTGTAAATGATGGCTGATTATTATTGATTGCTATGTATGGACTTCCTGAATATTCAGGAATATCGTCAAGAGATACAATCATTTGTGTCGAATGTGATGCACCTTCATTTTCAGGGAAAATGTCACCATTGAAAAGTGAGCCACCACAACCACTGAATGTAAGTACAAGTACAAGAATTATACTGATTATTGCTACGATTTTATTATTCATATTTTACCTCACATATCTTTCTCGTGTAATTTTTTCGTGTGATGAGCCTTCAAAATCGACAACTTCTGTCAAAATCCATTTATCAAGGTCGATATTGAAATATGTATCAGCAGGATAGACTCTGTTCCATTTGTACACAATTATCTCGTCAACATTTTCTTCATTTACAAGAAAATTCTCTACAAAGCAGTAGCCATCTTCAATTTCAGCAGTATTTTCAATTACCTCAACTGAATTTTCAGAAAAAAGCTTTGCTGAATACTCGTTTGTGTAAAGTTTTTCACCTTTGCAAAATTCAAGAACATCTTCAATTAAGATTTTGTCACGACTCTGACAACGTTTATTAAACATCATACCATTATTGTCATCAAGGCAAACAATAAGCTTCATAATTATCACCAACCTGATTTTATCATATATAAAAACTTCTTTCAATAATTATTATTTATTATCTGTACGAAATATGGTATAATCTTCACGAGGTGAGAAAATGAAAAGATTTGCAAAAGTTTATGTAGAGATTTCGAATATCTGCAATTTAAAATGCTCATTTTGTCCCGGTACAACCCGACAGCCAAAACGAATGAGTATTGAAGAATTTAAAGCCGTTCTTGAAAAAATCAAGGACTATACTGATTATATATATTTTCATCTTCTTGGTGAGCCCCTTTGTCACCCGGACCTTGAAGAAATTCTGAAGATTGCAGAAGATATGAAATTCAAAGTGATTATCACCACAAATGGTACACTTTTAAACAAGTGCAAGGATATTCTTCTTCATTCGAATTCTCATTATAAAACTGTTATCTCTCTCCACTCATTTGAAGCAAATGACAATAAAAATTCATTTGGAAATTATCTTAATAAATGTTTTTCTTATGCAAAAAGTGCTGAGAATAAAAAAATCGTTGTTCTGAGATTATGGAACAACGGTGGAAAAGACAGTTTGAACAATGAAATTTTAAGTATTCTTGAGAATTATTTTCCAAAACCTTGGATTAATGAGCGAAACGGCACACGAATCGGCGAAAAAATCTACATCCAATATGGCGATAAATTCGATTGGCCCGATATTAAAAATGACGATATAAATGAAAATGTTTTCTGCTATGGACTTCGTGACCAGATTGGCATTTTAGCCGACGGAACAGTTGTCCCCTGTTGCCTTGACAACAATGGCGAAATAAATCTCGGTAACATCTTTGAAAAGGATATGGAAGAAATAATTAACTCCCCAAAAGCACAAAATATCTATAACGGATTCTCAAACAGAACAGCTTGTGAAGAACTATGTAAAAGATGTAGTTTTGTGAGGAAGTTTTGATAAACAAAAGCAAGTCAATTGACTTGCTTTTGTTTTTGGCAGTATGTCTCATTTTAGAACCAAAATTCATTAATTCATCAACAGCTCTACAAATTGGATTTTACACTTTTCTATATTCAAACAATCGATACAGTTTTTTAGAAAAACTTCCTGCATACAGTTTTCCGAAAATATACTTCTCAATACCCGTCAACTCATCTATGTATTTTTGCGGTGTCATTGCGTGTTCCTTGACATAAACAAACTCGCCGTGCTGAAACAACTCCGGATTATCTATACCGTAAACCTCAGTAACACCGACATCATTTATTGGATTTTTGTACTTGGACAGTTTAGCGGCCAAAACAGTATAGCAGTCCATCAAAAACACAATCTGTTCAAAATGCGCACACAGGTTTTCTGTTAATTCGTGTACTTCTTTGGAGGTCAAGTACATGCTCACGCCTTCCATAACAACAATAGCACATTTCTTTTCGGGAACCCTTTTCAGCCAGTTGCCATCCCTCACATCCCCTGCAATCATTTGATAGTTGGCAGATTCGGAATAGTATCGTTTTCTTTCTTCAATAACTTCAGCAAAGTCCACATCGTACCACTTTTGATTTATCGTTCCTACTCTCAAAACTCGGCTGTCCATGCCGCATCCAATATGAATGACCACGGCGTCCTGTACATCTGTCATCTGCTTCCTTACCCATTCGTCAAATACAGCAGAGCGAGCACCCATATAGTAAGCAAGCCACTTCGATTTGGATTTTCCTTTAAGTGCGAATCCCTCCGCTTCCCAAATTTCTTCAGCTTTTTTATCATCAAGAAATATTCCCCTTTTGCTAACATACGATTTCCCATACAAGGGGATATATAATGTCTTATTTACGCTGTTCATATACTCACCTACAAATTCTTTATCGAGATAATTATATCACACATAAGCTGAAACTACAATCTAGTGCGGGTGTTCTGCCCTAACTTATTCACTTTTCACTATTACCTCTTACTTCCAAAAATCGACCCGAAGGTTAGTGAAAAGTGAAGAGTGAAGAAGTAAAAAGTAAAATCGACGAACTTCTGTCGAAATTCGTCGATTTTTGTGTTTACAGCTTAAAATGGCAACAAGCATTAAAATTGATTGTTTTGCTTTGTGAAATTTGAAATGATGGAATTCAGTTGAGCTTCAGGCACCCCTATCTCTTTAAGAAAACTATAAGCTTTTTCACTCAGCGTATCACCCGGAGCATTTTTTACATCATTATAATACTTGCTTTCTGTAAGCTGTGAAAGCTTTCTTTTTCCACCAATCTCGGCAAAATTTGAAAACATATAATCACGGAACAAATCTTCTTCAGAAACGCCCAAAAGAGCATTCAGCAAAAACGAAAGCATACCCGTTCTGTCTGTTCCGATGCTGCAATGAACAATTATAGGATAATTGGCTTCATCAGATAAGATTTTGAAAATTTCCAATACCTGTTTATTGTTATCACTGTGCAAATCACCGCTCCAATCAATAGGACAGCTTATATATGTAACATCTTCACCTAAAGGACTTGATGTTATACCGCCTGTTTCACCTGTATGCACCTGTCTTAAATCAAGCTCGGTCTTAATACCCAAGTCCTCAAGCATTGTTTTCTTTCCGGCTTCGGTAATTATAACAGAGCAACCGTTGTCTGCGCTTTCGTTAAGTCTTCCGCATCTGTATATAATTCCCTGTTTAGTCCGTGTACCGTCTTCGGTAAGCCAACCGCCCATGTCTCTTACATTGGTAATACCGTCAACAAAAATAAATCTCGGTGCGTCACCGTTTGTTGTAAATTTACTTGTTTCACTTGTATTGCCGTCTACACTAACAGTCCAATAATAATCCGTTGCAAGTTCAAGATTGTAAAGTAACAGCTTTCTTTCAACTGTGGTATATGTTTTTGAATTCGTCATATCACCGTTTTTACTTATCGATACAACAAATTCAGTTACCTCGTCCTCTCCGTACATCCAACTTAATTCCACAGCTTCAGGATAGCTTTGCTCCTTTTTGCCGTTAATACCAAACGGAAGCTTAGCTGCATTCTTTAATAAATATTTGCTTTGCTTTTCAGTATGTAAGCTTACCAAACAGTCCACAGGATAAACTGCTTCAATTAATGTAACGCTGTTTTCTGCAACGTTTTTGTTGTCACAACCGGTAAACAAGGTGAACGCAAGCAATACAGGTAGCAAAAATGATAACATTTTTTTCATCTGAATATTCTCCTTTGTCAATTTATTATTTGTTGAAATGATTATATCACACCTGATGCGAAATTACAATCGGATGCGGGTGTTCTGCCCTAACTTATTCACTTTTCACTATTACCTCTTACTTCCAAAAATCGACCCAAAGGATTAGTGAAGAGTGAATAGTGAAGAAGTAAAAAGTAAAATCGACGAACTTCTGTCGAAATTCGTCGATTTTTGGCAGTACGTCTCATTTTAGAACCATCTTTAAAATATCGACAAATTGGAATTTGTTACTCACAAATAAACGGTTCAATATATTTCTGTATAAACTGAACTCTGTCAAATACTAATGGTTTAAAGGTTGCTGTAACAGATATAACGATATTTTTATAGGCATTAACATATATTACATTTCCGCTATCGCCTATAGCAGAGTATATATTCTTTTCTTCATCAATAACCCACCACAAAAAGCCATATTGCATAAAGGCGAATTTTTCATCGCATTTGATATACGGTGTGGTCATTTGAGTTATCCATTCGGCAGAAACTATCTGCTTATTATCAAACATTCCTTTGTTAAGACATAACTGTCCGATTTTTGCCAAATCTTCTGCTGATAAACACAAGCCAAAGCCTGATGTTACAATTCCTTTGTTATCGCAAAACCAATCGTTTTCTTTGGGCAATTTTGAAGTTACAAAGCCTATATGTTCTTCTTTGTCCCTTACAATACAAAGTTTTCTTTCTTCAATTCCAAGTGGTTTAAAAAGATATTTATTAGCAAAATCAAGTGTTGCCATATTGCTGACTCTGGTTATTATCGCACTTAATATATGAATGCCTAATGTTGAATACTTGAATTCACCTGTAATCCCGTTTCTTCCACCAAGTAAATCAAGAACGGACTTTGTCCAATTTTCACTTGTGCATACTTTTGTCCAAGGTTCTGACTTATATTTATATGGTGCAGTCATTGTAAGCAAATGATATAAAGTGACACCCTGTATTGTTTTTTCTCCTCTTTTTAAAACATACTCAGGGAAAAACTCTAGCACTTTTTGATTGACACTTTTAATCAGACATTTGTCAATAGCAATACCTATGAGTATCGACATAACACTTTTGGTTACGGAAGCAATATGAACATTGTCTTTTTCTTTGTAATTATTCCAAGTATCACTATAAACAATCTCATTGTCCTTTACGGCTACTATCTGACATATATTAGGTTGCCCATCTGCAATAATGCTGTGTAATTCTTCTCTGTTCACAGAATGTAGCCTCCTCTACAAATTCTTATTTATCAAGATGATTATATCATACAGAAGCAATAATTACAATCGGGTACGGATGTAAAAAATCAATGCGAAGCATTGTATATCATCAATTCAGCAAGGAATTGCATATCATCAAAACGAAGTTTTGTATATCATCAAGCCGACAGAAATGCACACCTAAAGGTGTGATGAGATACAAATGCGCCTTGTCGCATTTGGTGATATACACGCTAAAGCGTGATGATATACCAAGCCTGTCGGCTTGGATAAAAAATTCCAAGTCCGAAGACTTGGAATTTTTTGTGTTTACAACTCATTTTTGTCAAAAATTAAAACAGTTCGACAAATTGGAATTTGCTCAATTATTATCAGCAATCCATTTCTTTGACCAATCAAACAAGGTTTCTGACATCAAGTTGAAGTCTACCGTTCCGCCATTTTTCAAATCAAGAAATGTATCAACGATAACCCTTTCATCATTTGAAACAATATTCCGCAATTCACTTTGATGTTTTATGTATTTGGCTGTTCGCTTGAAAGCA
>JAZSDZ010000055.1:0-22488 GCA_045531435.1 Candidatus Fimenecus sp. | reverse complement strand
ATCAATCAAAAAAGCTGAGGACAGACAGGAATTCAAGGATACAATGGAAGCAATCGGTGAGCCTTGTATTGAATCTCTCGTTGTTGAAACAGTTGAGGATGCTCTCGAATTCTCTGCTAAAATCGGCTACCCTGTTATTGTCCGTCCTGCATACACACTTGGTGGTACAGGTGGCGGTATCGCTTATGACGAAAAACAGTTGTTTGAAATCGCATCAAATGGCATCCGTCTTTCCCGTGTAAATCAGGTTCTTATTGAAAAATGCATTTCCGGTTGGAAAGAAATCGAATTTGAAACAATGCGTGACTCAAAGGGTAACTGCATTACAATCTGTAGTATGGAAAACCTTGACCCTGTTGGTGTTCATACAGGTGACTCAATCGTTGTTGCTCCTGCACAGACACTTATGGATAAGGAATATGCAATGCTTCGTAATGCTGCTCTTAACATTATTTCTGCACTTGATATTCAGGGTGGTTGTAACGTTCAGTTTGCTCTTCACCCAACATCATTTAAATATGCAGTTATCGAAGTTAATCCTCGTGTTTCCCGTTCATCTGCATTGGCATCAAAAGCAACAGGTTTCCCTATTGCGAGAGTTGCATCAAAAATTGCTCTCGGTTTGGGTCTTGATGAAATTCCAAATGCTGTTACAGGTAAAACATATGCATCATTTGAGCCTACAATCGACTATATCGTATGCAAGTTCCCTAAATGGCCATTTGACAAGTTTGTTACTGCTAAAAAGACTCTTGGTACACAGATGAAGGCTACAGGTGAAGTTATGTCAATTGCCCGTACATTTGAGGCTGCACTTCACAAGTCACTTCATTCACTTGAAGAAAATAAAGAATCTCTCCTTCTTGATTCATTTATGGAAATGAACAAGGAAGAAATCCACGAAGCACTTCATAATGTTGATAACCTTCGTGTATATGCTATTGCTGTTGCAATCTACAAGGGAATTGCTTTGGAAGAAATCCACGAAATCACAAAGATTGATATGTGGTTCTTAAGTAAAATCAATAATATTGTAGATATGGAAAAGACACTTAAGTCAGGTAAATGTGACAAAGATACTCTTTTCCAGGCAAAGAAAATGGGCTTTACTGACAATGTTATCGCAAAGAATGTTGGTACAACAAAGAGTGCAATAAAGCACCTTCGTAAGCTCTGGGATATTATGCCTTCCTTCTCAATCGTTGATACTTGTGCTGCTGAATTCAAGGCACAGACACCATACTACTATTCAGATTACGGTATTGCTAACGAAGTAAATCCAAAGACAGACAAAAAGAAGATTATGGTTTTAGGTTCAGGTCCTATCCGTATCGGTCAGGGTGTTGAATTCGACTACTGTTCAGTTCATTCAGTTTGGGCACTCAAGAAAGCAGGTTGTGAAGCAATTATCGTAAACAACAACCCTGAAACAGTTTCAACTGACTTTGACGTTTCTGATAAGCTTTACTTTGAGCCACTTACACCTGAATATGTTACAAGCATTGTTGAACTTGAAAATCCTGACGGTGCTATTGTTCAGTTCGGCGGACAGACTGCTATCAAACTTACAAAGACACTTAACGATTTAGGTGTTAAGATTCTCGGTACTGATGCAGACCACGTTGACGCTGCTGAAGACAGAGAGCGTTTTGACGAAATCCTTGAATTCTGTGATATTGCCCGTCCAAAAGGACAGACAGTGTTTACAGCGCAGGAAGCAATTGCTGCTGCTCATTCACTCGGTTATCCTGTTCTTGTCCGTCCAAGCTATGTTCTTGGTGGTCAAGGTATGCAGATTGCAGCAAGTGATGAAGACATCCTCGAATTTATGGATATTATTACAAGAACAATTCCTGACCTTTCAGAGCATCCTGTTCTTGTTGACAAATACCTTATGGGACAAGAAGTTGAAGTTGACGCTATCTGCGATGGTAAGGATATTCTCATTCCGGGTATTATGGAACATATTGACCGTGCTGGTATTCACTCAGGTGACTCAATTTCAGTTTACCCTGCTGTTACACTTTCAGAAAAGGTACAAAAGACAATTGTTGATTACACAAAACGACTTGCATCTGCATTGCATGTTGTTGGTATGATGAACATACAATTTATTGTACTTCGTGAAACAGTTTATATTATTGAAGTTAACCCTCGTTCTTCAAGAACCGTTCCTTACATCAGTAAGGTTACTGGTATTCCTGCAATCAGTCTTGCAACAAGAGCTATGCTTGGTGAAAGAATTGCTGATATGGGATACGGCACAGGACTTTACAAAAACAGCGGTTACTATGCAATTAAACTTCCTGTATTCTCATTTGAAAAGATTATCGGTGCTGATACTTCTCTCGGTCCTGAAATGAAATCAACCGGTGAAGTTCTTGGAATCTCAACTGACTACAACGAAGCACTTCTCAAAGCCTTCGACGGTGGAGGTGTTTCAATGCCAAAGGATGCAAAGATTGTTGTTACTGTCCGTGATAAGGATAAGAAGGAAGTTGGCGAAATGCTTAAGGAGTTCAAGGATTCTGACTTTGAATTCTATGCAACACCGGGTACTTGCAAGGTTATCCGTGAAGCAGGAATTGAATGTAAAGAGGTTAATCCTCTTACAGGAGCATCACCTAACATTATGGATATGCTTCAGAATGGTGAGGTTTCACTTATCATTAACACACCTACTCATGGTCGTCTTGCAAATCGTGACGGTTTCAAACTTCGTCGTCTGGCAGTTGAATCAGGTACATCCTGTCTTACATCTCTTGATGCTGCACTGAGTGTTATGAGAAGTACATTCGTGGTGCCTGATGGTAAGATGAGTCTTACAGATATTGCATCACTTAAGTTATAATTTTATAAAACAGAAAAGTCGAAATTGGGTTTAAGCGCTCAATTTCGACTATAAAATTTAGGGAGTTGATTCTTATGGCAGGTATCATTGAATATTCCCTTATGAATGCTCATAAGGATTTTAATTCTTTGCCATTTTCAAAGGTTGATGGTCTTATATTTGCTCAATTGGCATATTTAGATTACGATAACTTTGTGCCTGACAAACAATTATTTGCAAGAGGTATTACTTTTGCCAAAATTTCAGAACAAGACGGTTTTGAAAACCTTTTTCCACTTGAAAGAACTGCAAGAAAAAATCTTTTGCTTTTCAATTCTATGGCATACGGTAAAAGATATGGGAAAGTGAGAATTAACTATCACGAAAATGTTTTCGACCCTCAGAATGCAGTTCAGTTTTCTGCTACCACATTCCTTTTTCCTAATGGTGACGCCTGTGTTTCATTCAGAGGTACTGATTCCACTATTACAGGTTGGCGTGAAAACTTTGATATGCTTTATAATGACACAGTACCTGCACAGATTTTAAGTGCAAAATACCTTACAAAGGTTGCAAGTAAAATCAAAGGTAAAATAATTGTTGTGGGACATTCAAAAGGCGGAAATCTCGCCATTTATGCTTCTGTTATGTGTTCACAGAAAGCAAAAGAAAAGATCGTTGAAATTCAGAGCTTTGACAGTCCTGGCTTCAGCGAAAGCTTTATTGCATCACAAAAATATCTTGATACTGCAGATAAGATTGTCAAATTTGTCCCTGAAGAATCAATGATTGGTATGCTTCTTAATGATACGGATACATATCGAATTGTCAAAAGTGAAGGTGAAGGAATTCATCAGCACGACCCATTTTTATGGATTGTGGAAGATAATGATTTTGTAACAGGTGAAAAAATACATACAAGTGCAAAGCTTGTTACAGAAACCTTTAAAGAATGGATTGGAAATTTCACACCTGAACAAAGAGAACTTTTTGTTGACAGTATGTTTGACATGATTCAGACAATGAACGAACAGAAAGCAGAAAGTTTCATTGAGTGGAGTCAAAATTTAAAAGGTAACAGTTCTTTACTTTTTGATACTATCAAGGATTTGGACCCTGAAACAAGAAGTTTTATGCTTAAAGTTCTTGGAAATATTTTCCCATCTGTTAAAGACAGTGTTCTGACAAAACCTAAGAAGATTATCAAAGAACGCTTAGATAAAATCAAATCAAAAAGGATTGACGTAGACGATAGTTCTACTGAATCATAAATCGCAAATACAAATAAATGTCAGTTCGAAACCATCCTGACAAAGCGTAAATACGCTTAAAACAAAACTATGGAGTAATAAAAAAATGAACAAAAACAAGAAGAGAACAAATTTTGTGGTACAATCGGCAGTTATTGCTGCACTTTATGCAGGGCTTACCTATACGGCAAGTTTACTGAATGTTGCATATGGCAGTATTCAGTTCAGATTTTCAGAAGCACTGACAATTCTTGCAAGTATCTCCTCTGCTGCTATTCCGGGACTTACAGTCGGTTGCTTTTTAGGTAACATTACAAGTCCTTTTGGCATTGTTGACATTATCTGTGGAACATTCGCCACATTCCTTGCAGCGATTTTAAGCTATAAGACGCGAAACATCAGGTTTAAAAATCTGCCACTTTTGTCTGCGTTTTTCCCTGTTCTTACAAATGCTGTAATCGTGGGACTTGAAATCACATTGTTTATGCCTGAGGAATTTAGAGTACAAGCATTTTTAATCAATGCGTTACAGGTTGCAATCGGTCAGGCTGTTATATGCTACGGACTTGGATTACCATTATATAATGTGATCAAAAAAACAAATCTTGATAAAAAATTATAAGGTTTTATGGAGAGATTCGCCATGAGTAAGAGAAATTATGGCATAGACCTGCTTCGATGCATTTCTATGATGCTGGTTGTTGTTTTACATGTTATGGGACACGGTAAAATATTGGCAACAGTGTCACCTGAATCTGTAAATTATAAATTGGCTTGGTTTCTTGAAATAATTGCATATTGTTCTGTAAACTGTTATGCGCTTATCTCGGGTTATGTTGGGATTCGTGCTAAACACAGATACAGAAATATAGTCACATTATGGTTGCAGGTTGCATTTTATTCCGTTGGAATTGCACTGTTATTCCAATTTATTAACCCTGCAAGTATTGATTTAAAGGGCATACTTTCTTCAGTCTTTCCTGTAATGAGTAATTCATATTGGTATTTTACAGCATACTTTGCACTGTTTTTCCTTACACCGTTACTCAATGCAGGTGTAAATGCGCTGACAAAAAATGATGCAAAAAAACTTATTGCAGGAATTATTGGTGTTTTCTCAATCATCCGCATTATTCTTTGCTGTGATGCATTTAACCTGTTTAAATCAAACGAAATTTTCAATTTGAACAACGGATATAGTGTATTATGGTTAGCGTTCTTATACATAGTTGGTGGCTGTATAAGCAAATTTGAATTATGGAAAGATACGAAGAATTGGAAAGTATGGGCAGTATTCTGGGGCTCTGTAATTTTTAGTTGGGCATTTAAAATGTTCATTGAAAATCCGTCGAATAAGGAATTCAAGTCAATTATCAATGCCAATACTTTTCTCAGTTATCTGTCCCCTACAATCGTTGTGACTGCAATATGCCTTCTCATTTTGTTTTCACGATTGGAAACATTACCGAAGGTGCCACAAAAGATTGTATCCTTCTTTGCCCCCGTGTCATTTTCAGTATATCTTATACACGACAACAGTTTAATTAGAAACAACATTATTGCTAAGCATTTCAGTATTCTGGCTTCATTGAGTCCCATAGAAATGATGCTTCACATCTTTGTTGTGGTGTTGACAATATTTGTTGTGTGCAGTCTTATTGACCATATACGAATATTAATTTTCAAGCTGTTCAGAGTGAAGGAAATCGTAAATAAGGTTGCAGAATGTAAGATTTGTAAAAATAAAATATGATAAAAAACAGCGTGATAGCCAAGTCGGTTATCACGCTTTGTATTTGTTGGTTGTTGAGATTCTTGCAATTCTCAGAATGACAAATTGGAGTTTGTAGGGATAATTCGGAATTCGTAATTAAGATAATAAGTCATTCTGAGCGTAAGCGAAGAATCTCTCCAACGGCAACATATCAACCAACAGAGATTCTTCGTCACTACGTTCCTCAGAATGACACACAACTTCAATCACCCCGACAAATTATAATTTGTCATTGCTTTCTACACAAAAACATATTTATACAGATTTATGAAGTGAATGGTTGCGCCGATGATTACAAAAATGTGGAATACTGTATGAAAATACTTTTTCTTTGCGCCGATTGCGAAAAGGATAAGTCCCACCACATATGCGCCGTTTCCTGCAAGGACATACTTTACTCCTATGGGGTCAACTTTGTCACCTATTACAAAAAGTGATGAGAATGCGCAAAAACCGATTACTATATAAAGCACCATTCTGATGGCTTTTGTTTTGCTGAAGGCTGTCAGGGTGAGAATTATTGAAATTACAGTTGCCACAAGGCAGATTATGAACAATGTCCAGCCAAGTGTGTAATTCACATTTACAACTGACAAAAGCATATATGGTGTGATTGTTCCCATAAGCATAAAATAAATTGCCGTATAGTCAATCATTCGCATTACCTTTTTTGCTCTGCAAAGAGGTAATCCGTGGTAAACTGATGAACATACAAACACAAGAAGCATTGAAAGGCAATATGCAAGTCCGATTACAAGATAATCTGTTCTTGCAAGTGTTAATGAATGATTTATACACATTACAGTTGCTATAAGTGCTAAAACTGCACCAAAAATATGTGATGCTGAATTGAGTATTTCTTCTGTTTTAGTATATTTTATAAATTCAATGGAATCAATTTCTTTCATTGTGCTTACCTCAATGATGATGGTGATGATGTCCTGAAGAATTTTCATAATGAATATGACAATCTTCTTCGTGACAATGCTCGTTTTCGCCTTCAAGCTCAAGTGTTGCGTGGACAATTCCGTGTTCGCGAAGCTCTTCTCTTACTTTATCCTTGATTTTATGGCTGTCACCGTCTGTTACAATGTGCATTGTGGCATAATTATGATGACCATCAATGCTACGGATATGAATATGGTGAACACCTTTGACGCCGTCAATGTGGCGAATGTGTTCCTTGATTTCATCAATATTTATGTTGTGTGGAATTTTTTCAAGGAACAAGTCAAGGACTTCCTTTAAATTCTTAACAGCATTGATGAAAATAAAAATTGCAACACCAATTGACAAAACAGGGTCGATAATACTTATATCGGTAAATCGCATTACAACTGCACCTATAAGGACAACAAGCCAACCTAAAACATCCTCTAGCATATGAAGATTAACGGCTTTCTGATTAAGTGAATCGCCTTCTTTTGTAAAATAGGCTGCAAGAAAGTTTATCAAAGCACCGATAACCGCAAAAACAATCATTCCGTTATAATTGATTTCAACAGGGTTAAAAATACGGATTATGGCATTGTAAATAACTGCACAAGAACCGAAAAGGAGTATGAGCGTTGTGATAACACTTCCCATTACAGAAAATCTTACATAGCCATAAGTGTATGTTTCGTCAGGCTGTTTTTTGCTTTTCTTTTCAAGGAAATAGGAAATACCTATACTTGTGGCATCACCTATATCGTGAATAGCATCGGAAAGAATTGCGACACTGCCTGTAAAAATTCCACCGACAAACTCAAATATTGAAAATGAAAGATTCAGGATAAATGCAATTAAAATATTTTTTTCAGTTTTCATAGTTCTTACCTTTCGTGTTTATGATTCATATGATTTAAGCCAACTTCAAATATTTCAGAAATATGACTGTCATCAAGAGAATAATAAACTGTTTTACCCTCTTTGCGACATTTTACAAGTCCCACATCCTTCATTTTGCTTAACTGATGTGAAATTGAAGATTTTGTCATTGAAAGCACATTTGCCAAATCACAGACACACATTTCGTTCTGCAAAAGAGCAAATAACAATTTGCATCTTGTAGTATCACCCATAATTTTAAAAAAGTCTGCAAGATTATTCAAAGTATTATTTTCAGGCATTTTAGAAAGTGTATCATTGACCATTTCTTCGTGAACCATATTACAATCACAGATAAACTCGTTTTTTGACACTATGACCTTCCTTTCAGTTGAATGTTTACTCAACTGTTATTATAGTTGAATGAGTACTCAATTGTCAATAGTAAAAATAAAAAATCGCCTTGGTTTTATCCAAAGCGATATTTTTTATACCGTTAATGTATATGTTACACCTTTTTCAGTATCAAATTCAAGTACACCATTCTGTGATGATTCACCATCAACTGAAAAATCACCTTTTGCATAATACAATTTGCATTTTCCACCTACATTTGATGTGATTGTTGCTCCTTTAAGGCTATTGTCTTCCCATTCAATATCCAAAGTGAAATTACCACGAGCAACAATTCCCTTTATACTACCCTTATTCCATTCAGTCGGAAGTGCAGGAAGTAATTCAATGCATCCGTAATTACTCTGCATAAGCATTTCATTTACACCTGATGTGAAACCGAAGTTGCCATCAATCTGAAATGGTGGATGATAATCAAAAAAGTTGGGATAAATGCCGTTTTTGAACAAGTCACCAATGATTTTAAGGACTCTGTCACCTTCACCAACTCTTGCCCAAGTGTTGATTTTTTGTCCCATTGACCAACCTGTACTCTTATCTGCACGGTGATTCATTGACACGATTGATGCTTCAATAAGTTCAGGATTCTGAAATTTATTCATTACATTACAAGGGAAAAGGCCGAGAAGATGTGACATATGACGATGATGTTGCTGACCATAATCACCAAGCTTCTTTTCATGATACCATTCCTTAATCTGTCCATCCTCACCAATTTCATAAACCTTGAGTCTGTTCTGAATATCCTGCCATTTTGCAATCAAATCCTTATCAATACACAATGCATTTGCACTCTTAATTGAATCGTCGTACAACTGCCACAAAAGTGCCTGTTCATAGGTGTTACCCATTGTTCGGGGACCATGTTCAGGCGAATAGCACGGATATGTTACAAGTCTGCCGTTATTCTCAACCATAAGCTTTGAGAAATATTCTGCACACTCCTTAAGCATAGGATAAATATCATTCGTCAGAACATCTTTATCAAGAGTGTATTCGTAATACTCATAGCAATTATGTAAAATCCAAGGCATTGCAGCTGGTGACCATCCCCAGTCGAAATTCCAACCGGGACAAGTCCAGCCAAACGGTGTACATTGAGTATGGAAAAGGAATCCATTCTTTTCTCCGTCTTTACTTTCAATACCTGTATAATATTTTGCAGTAATTCTGCCCGGCTCAACCATTGACTTGATATATCTTATTAATGGCTTTGCGCATTCAGCAATATTGCCGTTGAAAACAGGCCAGTAATTCATTTGCAAGTTTACATTTGTATGAAAATCACTACTCCATTTAGGATTGTTTGACACATTCCATATACCCTGAAGATTTGATGGAAGAATATCAGTTTCACGGGAAGATGCAACTGTCATATATCTACCATATTGATAAAGCAATTCGGCTGCATTCTTTCTGTATGTAGGAGTTTTTGAGTAGTTGTATAAAAGAGTGTCAGCAGGTACATCATACGCACCGTTAAGGTCGATTTGAACACGTGACATAAGTCTGCTGAAATCTGCCTTATGCTCTTCAAGAAGTTTGTCAAAGCCTACCGTCTTTGCATCTTCAACTGTTTCATTGACTCTTTCAAAAAGTATTTCTTTACTCTCGCCCGTTCTGTAAACAGGGAAATTGTCCATATAGTCAGTATCAGCAGAAAAAATTATTGTTAATTCAGTTGCATCGGAAATCTTCATTTTATTTTCTGTTGCAATCATCTTGCCGTCTGTAAGCACCTTTGCAACAAGACAGAATTTAAGTCCGTTATCTTCCAACTCGCCTGAATGAACAATTTTGCCACTCTCGTACTTTACATTTCCGTGTGCAGAAGAAATACAGAATTCCGTATTTAATTTCTCATTTTCCCTTTTAATACGGATAACGCCACATTTATGTGGGTATGAAACGAAGGCAATTCTCTCGTCGTGAAGCTTCTTTGAAATACCTTTTTTAGCATCGTAAGAAACAGAGCAAACACCGTTAAGCATATCAAGCTCACGACGATAATTCTTTTCGCTGCGGATTGAGTCAAAATCAAAATCAAATGTACCAAGGCAACGATAACCACCGTAACCGTCCATAATACCCACTAACTTTTCACAAAGGTCGTGAGCCTTTTTATCTTCACCACTCTTAAAGGCGGAATAAATCTCCTTGTAATAATCAACGGGAAGTTTTCCGTCCTTATCAGGGGTGGTTATATTACCTCCACAATAGTCAGGTCGCTTTGGTGACGGACCACCTGCCCACAAGGTCTTATGATTAAGAACAATTTTATCGGATTTTACATTACCGATTATACCCATACCAAGGCTACCGTCACCAAGTGGTAAAGATGTTTGCTCCCAAAGGTTTTCAAAGCCCATAAAATATGGTTTCTTGAGTTTCAATTTTGACGGAGGTTTATTGTAAAATAATTTCATGTTATCACCCTAAAAATCAAGTATCATATCGTAATGTGGAATATTTTCTTCCATATATTCAGGTGTGCCAAGCAAAGAAAAACCACACTTTTCGTAAAATCCTACAGCATGAGTCTGTGCACCAACATAAACAGTTTTTGCACCGTCTTCTTTTGATTTTCTTAAAAGCTCAAGGACAATTTTTTCACCGAGGTGAAGTCCTCGTTTGTCTTTTTTTACTGCAATTCGACCAATTTTAACAGTATCCTCGCCATATGGGATTATTCGACCTGTTGCAACGGCTTCACCATCTGAAAATATAACTAAATGAGGAACCTGCAAATCGTATTCGTCAAACTCATTTTTTTCAGGCACACCCTGCTCTTTTACGAAAATTTCAATTCGTAAATTCTTAAAAGAATCATCAATAACTCCTTGCGGAAACCATTTATATTCTAACATAATTATTCACCCTTAAACGCAAACTTAAATGCAAGTGTCTTATCAGTCTTTACCTGATACTTTTCAAGTGTATCAGGTCCACAGGTATTTGTACCTGTACCACGCATAAATCCATCAACACAAAGGATTGTTGAGTCAACAAACTGCAAGTCCTCCTGATGCTTTGCATTGTGGAGTGAACGCTGTGTGTAATTGTGAGCAGAAAAACTGAATTTTGGCTCACCGTAAACAGTGAACACATTACCATTGTCATTTGAAATTTTAAGATATTTTACTGCACCACAGTTTCCGTTATCCTGTGGCATAACATATGGCTCGTGCATAGCTTCAACTGTTGTTTTCCAGAGACCTATATACGCGTGGTCCTTCATATCACAGATGTTTTCCATTTTTTCGTCAGAGCCTCTGCCATAGAATTCAATATTCTTGAACTGTGACTGAAGCTCTGTCATAAGACCGAAACGCTGCAACTGACTACAACCGAACAAAGCTTTGTCAAGCTTACATTCAACCTCAATAAGTCCGTTTCCGAAAATCTTATACACTACATCAGCACGGAAGAAATTTCTAAATCCTTTTTTGATTGTATATGCAACTCCGACAAGCATATAAATTGACTTGTCAACAAATCTGAAATCAGTAACAACTGTGTCTGCATCGTGAAGTCCGATTTTTGCCCAAGGTTCCTTCTGTCCGTAGGAGTCATTGTCAAGTGATGCACGGACAACGTTAGGAATGAAGCCTTTCTTACCATCAGCAGGGTTAAGGTTAATAAATTCACAACCATTTACAACATAGTTTGTCATTTCACCTGTTTTCTTATTGAAAACAACCTTACCACCCTCAAAATCAACAGTCAAATTATCGCCATCAGCATATGAATAAACGCCTGCAATTGACAATCCCTTTGTGAATCTTGCTTTGTCAGAAAGTACAGACTGTTCAAGTGCTAAACGGGTTTCACCGTCGTAATATGCAATATTGATGTGACAGTCATTGTTCATATCAAATTCGTCATAAGGAATTTCATATGTTTTTGTCTGCATTGGTTCAATATCAAGACACAATTCTCCTGATTTGACCTCAATGCCATTTACAAGCTGAGTCCAGATAACCTTTAAATACTTACTGTTTTTAAATCCGTTTGTATTCTTGAATTCAAAACACTTTCCGCTGATGTGCTTACTTCTTATTGGTCTGTAAACTGCTTTTATTGTGTAAGCACCTGTATGCGGTGTCTTGTCAGGATAAAGCATACCATCAACACAGAAGTTACTGTCGTGCTTTTCTTCACTGTGGTCACCACCGTATGTATATTGATACTTATATTTATCATTTCCGTCATGATAAACCGCGTGGTCAGCCCATTCCCATACGCAACCACCCATAAGGCTGTCGTGGGCATAGATGCTTTCCCAATACTCTTCAACTGCACCGGGACCGACACCCATTGCGTGAACATATTCACACATAAAATATGGTTTATCAAAATATCTCTTATCCTTGAATGTCTTTTCGCCGATTTCCTTTACCTTATCCTGTGCAGGATACATTTCCGAAATTACATCATAAGCAAAACGCTTTGTATGAATTACACTTTCATAATGAACAGGGATTTTTGAACCACTATTCTTGATATATTCATAACAAGAGTCCTGACAATTATAACCCCAAGCCTCATTACCAAGAGACCACATTGTAATACTTGGATGATTTCTGTCACGACAAACCATACGGCTTACTCTGTCAACATATCTGCCCTCCCACTTAAGGTCGTGGCTGATAATACAGTTATCAAAAGGAGTCTTAATGTCCCCTGCACCGTGAGTTTCAATATCTGCTTCGTCAATAATATAGAAGCCCATAATATCAGCAAGAGTAATAAGTGTTGGATCAGGTGGATAGTGAGATGTACGGATAGAATTGATATTGAGTTTTTTCATTAACTCCAATTCTTTCTTTATTTCTTCGCCTGTAAGCACATATCCATTCTTCATATTTGTATCGTGGTGATTAACACCCTTGAATTTAATAGGCACACCGTTGAAATAGAACACATTACCTTTGATTTCCACAGTTTTGAAGCCTGTGATGTTCTTGACACAGGTTTTATTGCCATTTGCATCTTCAAGTGTGATGAAAAGGTTGTAATTGTATGGTTCTTCTGCATTCCATTCAACCACATTGAGATTTGAGAATGTGATTTGTGACTTTGCTTTTGCATCTGCAGTTTCTCTTGCAATAACCTTATCACCGTCAAGAAGTTCAGCAGAAACAGAACAACCTTCTCTGTCACCCTTAATATTGAATGAAACAGTCAAATCGTATGTATTACCTTTTTTCTCTGTATCAACAGTAAAGTCATAAAGGTATGTTTTTGGGAGTTCAGTTAAAAGAACATCACGGAAAATGCCGTTTTCACGGAACATATCCTGACATTCAAGGTATGTACCCGTTGACCATTTACTTACAACCGCTAAAATCTCGTTTTCACCTTTCTGAAGGTATTTTGAAATCTTAAATTCGGCTGAATTATGAGCACCTTCGCTGTAACCCACAAATTCACCGTTGATATAAAGGTCGAGTGATGAAATCACGCCCATAAAAGTGAGGATATACACTTTTTCAGGATTTTCAATGTTAATAACCTTTCTATAAATGCCCATTGACACTTCTTCAGGCATTTCAGGATAAAGTTTCGGATTGAATTCGTATCTTGTATTAAGATAACAAGGCTCACGATAACCTGTTCTCTGCCAGGTTGAAGGCACGGTTACCTTATCAAACTTTACTCTGTCAGTATAGAATTCCTTTGGAATAAGCATATCCTTTTCATAATATTTGAATTCCCATTCACCGTTAAGAACAGTTACCATATCACTGTTGTAACGCTCTGTAAGAACATTCTGTTCACAAAGTTTTTCCCTTGATGAATAAGGAATGAAATATGCACGAGGTGAAAGTTTGTTGATTTCAGCCACGTCAAAGTTTCTGAAATTGTCAGTATTGATTGTGTATTTCATGAAAAGACCTCCGTCTTATATATAGATATATAAATTTTACCATAAAATATAATAATTTACAATACAATTGTCAGGATAAATTAGAGGTTGTCGAGATGTATTTCGCAGGGGGGGACGCCGACCCCTACGCACCAATATAGCGACAAATTATAATTTAATCAATTGTCACTACATACAAAAAGCTCCCTCGGGAATTCCAGAGAGAGCCATAATTGTTTTATAATTATTTAAGGTTTGCCTTGAGTGTTTCAAGTTCTGCCTTAAGTGTTTCAGGAAGCTTGTCACCGAATTTACCGTAGAATTCTGCGATACCTTCTGCTTCTGCTGCCCAAAGGTCCTTATCAACGTCAAGGATGCTTTCAAGTGATTCAACTGAAACTTCACCTTCAAGACCTTCGATATTGATATCCTTAGCGTATGGAAGGTAACCGATTGCTGTTTCCTGAGCATCTACTTCGTTTTCACAACGCTTGATAATCCATTCGAGAACACGAAGGTTATCACCGAAACCAGGCCACATAAAGTTGCCTTCGTCGTCTTTTCTGAACCAGTTAACATTGAAGATTTTTGGAGCCTTATCAGCATCAAGAGTCTTACCAATGTCAATCCAGTGCTGCCAGTAGTCACCCATATTGTAACCGCAGAATGGAAGCATAGCCATTGGGTCACGACGAACAACACCTACTGCACCTGCTGCAGCTGCTGTTGTTTCAGACGCCATAATTGATCCAACGAATACACCGTGATTCCAGTCACGTGACTGATATACAAGTGGAGCAAGCTTTGCACGACGGCCACCGAATACGAATGCTGAGATTGGAACACCTGCAGGATTTTCGAATTCAGAGCTGATGCAAGGACAGTTTACAGCAGGAGCTGTGAAACGGCTGTTTGGATGAGCAAGGTTCTTACCTTCTGCCTTCCATTCAACACCGTTTGTTTCAATACCTGTCCATTCAACTGCATTTACAGGTGGGTTCTTATCAAGACCTTCCCACCAAACTGTATTGTCGTCAAGGTTACGAGCAACGTTTGTGAAAATTGTACCCTTCTTTGTTGATGCAAGAGCATTTGGATTTGACTTAACATTTGTACCAGGAGCAACACCAAAGAAACCGTTTTCAGGGTTGATAGCATAAAGACGACCATCAGGACCTTTTCTAATCCAAGAAATATCGTCACCTACGCACCATACTTTATAACCCTTTGCCTGATATCCTTCTGGTGGAATAAGCATAGCAAGGTTTGTCTTACCACATGCTGATGGGAAAGCAGCACAGATGTACTTAACTTCACCCTGTGGATTTTCAATACCAAGAATAAGCATATGTTCAGCCTGCCAACCTTCGTTCTTACCCTGATATGAAGCAATACGAAGAGCAAAGCACTTTTTACCAAGAAGAACGTTTCCGCCGTAACCTGAGTTAACAGAGATAATTGTGTTATCTTCAGGGAACTGGCAAATCCATCTCTTTTCAGCGTCGATGTCACAACGGCAGTGAAGACCACGAACCCAGTCATTGCTTTCGTCGCCGAATGCTTCCATAACCTTTGTGCCGACACGAGTCATAATTACCATATTAAGAACAACATAGATTGAGTCTGTAAGCTCAATACCTACTTTTGCAAGAGGTGAACCAACAGGGCCCATTGAATAAGGGATAATATACATTGTTCTGCCCTTGTAGCTGTCTTTTGCAATATCATAAAGCATAGCGTATGCTTTTTCAGGATCCATCCAGTGGTTTGTAGGACCTGCATCTTCTTCTTTCTTTGAGCAGATAAGAGTTCTGTCCTCAACACGAGCAACGTCATTAACTGCTGTCTTATGATAATAACAGTCAGGAAGAAGTTCCTGATTAAGTTTTACGAGTTCGCCTGTTGAACAAGCTTCTGCACGAAGAGCTTCAATCTGTTCTTCGCTACCGTCAATCCAAACGATATTGTCTGGTTTAACGAGTTCTACCTGTTTGTCAATCCACTCAAGAATTGACTTGTTCTTTGTGAGTGCCATAGTAGTTTACTCCTTTATATTAATTTCAAATTGATACCAAAATAAGCCAATCTTACCTATTTTGCATTATTATAAACTAAATCCTGCATTTTTTCAATAGTTAAAATGATAACAATTTATCAATTAACTATGAACATTTTCTGTATATATTATATACAATTATACAAAAATTCAGTTTTTGTAGTCCTTTTCAATGTCTGCAGTCGCCTTGCCATTCAAATCCATATGGGCAATCGTACCCTTTAAAAATTCAAAATAGCCCTGTGCACCGACCATTGCACCGTTATCACCACAAAGGGACAAATCAGGCAGATACAAATTCCAACCTTTTTCCTTTGCCAACCTTTCCATGCGTGAACGAAGGACAGAGTTTGCAGAAACGCCACCTGCAAGTACAAGTGTTTTTTCATCGTGCATTGCCATAGCCTTCACAGTATTGTCTGCAAGGGAATTTACAACTGCATTTATGAATGATGCACCCACATCGGCAGTTTCTAAAGTTTCACCCTTTTGTGCTGCATTATGCACAAGATTTATAACTGATGTTTTAAGTCCCGAAAAACTGAAATCAAGAGGACATCCGTCAACTCGTGGTTTCGGGAATTTATACTTTGTATTATCCCCATCTTTTGAAATTTTATCAAGATTTACACCACCCGGATATGGAAGTCCTAAAGTACGAGCAGCCTTATCCATTGCTTCACCTGCGGCATCATCACGAGTACGGCCAACAACCTGAAAATCAGTATAGTCATTCACCTTACAAAGCAAGGTATTACCACCTGACACCACAAGACACATGAATGGTGGTTTTAAATCCTTATGAGTAATGTAGTTTGCTGCAATATGAGAACGAAGATGATGTACGGGAATCAATGGCTTTCCACTTGCAAGTGCCAAACCCTTTGCATAATTCACACCAACAAGCAAAGCTCCAATAAGTCCAGGCGCATAGGTCACTGCTATTCCGTCAACATCATCGAGAGTACAGTCAGCATCATAAAGTGCTTTTTCAACTACTGCAGAGATGTTTTCCGTATGTAATCTTGACGCTATTTCAGGCACAACTCCACCAAATATTTTATGTTTTTCAATCTGTGTTGATACAACATTTGAGAGTACAACTCTGCCGTCTTCCACAACGGCTGCTGCAGTTTCATCACATGAGCTTTCAATTGCTAAAATTCTCATAGTTTATTCCTCAATATAGTAAGTATAAATCAATGCATCTTCTGTTGGTTTACTGTAAAAATTCTTTCTCTCACCAATAAATTTGAAGCCGCATTTTTCGTATAATTTTATTGCATTTTTGTTGGATTTTCGCACTTCAAGAGTGATGAAAAACGCTCTTTCAAGTTCACTTTGTTTGATTAAGTGATTAACGAGAATTTTTCCGTAGCCATTGCCACGATATTTCTCATTTACTGCCACATTTGTAATGTAAACCTCATTACAGACGTTATTTGCACCGATATATCCAAGTAAATTTTCACTATCGCGAAGCACGTAAAACCTTGCAGTTTCATTTGTAAGCTCATCTCTTAATGAAGTTTCACTCCAAGGCTCAGAAAAGCACACTTTTTCAAGTTCTGCGATTTCAGCAATATCGCTTCCCGTCATCTCACGGATAAGGATTGTGCCTTGTATTTTCTCAAGAATCTGTGGAAATTGATTTTCAAGCTGTTTTGCGCATTCTTCGTAATTCTCAATAGGTCTGCCGAATGGGTCGGGTACATTCAACACAATAATTTTGTTTTCATCACAATGTCTTAAAAGCACCTGTTTATGAGAATCACTCATACAGAAAAACAAATCAGTTGTAAGAATGTGTTCAGGGTTGATGTTTTTTGCTCTGTGACTTGAAATATCAACCCCCCTGCTACCTGCAACAAGAATTGAATTTATGCTGACCGAATCACCCGGAAATGCACTAACGCCTGCACTACCTACCTCAATATCCGTTATGTTATTTTCTTTTAAATATTTCTTGAACAGTCCTTCTGCTAAAGGACTTCTGCAGGTATTACCACTGCAGATAAACATTATTTTTTTCATAATTAATCCTTAGCATCATACCAGGTTTTACCTGTATTTACATCTGCACGAAGGCGGACTTTCATTTCACAGGCATTCTCCATTTCTTCACTGAGAATTTTTGCTGCCTTTTCAATTTCATTTTCAGGTGCTTCGACAATCAATTCGTCGTGTACCTGTAAAATAAGTTTTGCATCCATCTTTTCTTCTTTAAGACGATTATATACTCGCACCATTGCGATTTTGATAATATCAGCAGCAGTACCCTGAATAGGCATATTTCTTGCTACTCTTTCACCAAATGCACGAAGCATTCCGTTTGAGGAATTGAGTTCAGGCAAATATCTTCTTCTGCCCCAAAGTGTTGAAACATAGCCTTTTTCTTTGGCATCCTTAGCAACAGTTTCCATATACTTATCAACGCCTGCATAATGACGAAGATAGCCTTTGATATAATTATCAGCCTCTTTTCGTGTAACACCAATATCCTTTGCAAGAGAAAATGCACCGATACCATATACGATACCGAAATTTACTGCTTTTGCACGACTTCGCATTAATGGAGTTACGAGTTCAACAGGCATATTAAACACTTGGGAAGCAGTAACAGTGTGAATGTCAACCTCATCATTAAAGGCTTTAATCATTTCACTGTCGTCAGCAATATGTGAAAGTACACGAAGTTCAATCTGTGAATAGTCGGCGTCAGCTAAAAGGCAACCATCCTTCGCAATAAAGAATTTTCGCATTTCACGACCAATTTCTTTTCGTACAGGAATGTTTTGTAAATTCGGTTCAGTTGATGAAATTCGTCCTGTTCTTGTTTCCGTCTGTATAAATGATGAGTGGATTCGACCGTCTTCACCGATTACCTTTATAAGACCTTCACAATATGTTGAATAAAGTTTTGAAAGTGTTCTGAACCAAAGAATTTTATCAATAATCGGATTTTCATTCTGCAGACTTTCAAGGACATCTGCGTTTGTTGAGTATCCGCTTTTTGTCTTTTTCTTTGCAGGAAGTCCCATTTTTTCAAAGAGAATCACACCAAGTTGTTTTGGTGAATTGATGTTGAATTCCTCACCTGCAAGTTCATAAATTTCACTTTGAATATTTTTAAGCTCAAGGCTGATTTTCTGGGTAAATTCTGTAATACCCTTTCGGTTAACCATAAAGCCCAAATGTTCCATACTTGCCAACACTTCTGCAAGTGGCATTTCAACATTATAAAGGAGATATTCCTGTTCGTTTGCCTCGATTTCCGTTACAAGTCTTGTGCTGACAGATTTCATTACTGCACTATCCTGTGCAAGTGGCAAATTTGTTTTCACCTTTGGAATCGGTGCTTTGTATTCCTCACAAAGTCGCAAAGGACTATATCCGTTTGCCGATGGATTGAGAATATATCCTGCAAGGGAGGTATCAAGTGCCATGCCCTTGATTTCAATATTATTCAAAAATGCAAAACGGTATAAGAGTTTTGAATTATCAGTATATTTTTTTATATTTTCATCTTCCAAAATTGCTTTCACAAACTTGAAATAACCAAAGTGCATTGGCTCGAGATGATAAACAGTATTATCGCAAAGAAAACAGAATTCCGGGTTATCCAAATTCTTATAACAAGCAGTAAAATATGCACTAGCTTCTGTTCTGATTGTATTCCAAAGGTCGTTTGTATCAAAAACGGAAGTAAATTCCAACTCCTTTGTTTTTTCTTCTTTTTTCTCCACAGATGTTGGAGCTGAAAAGTTCATTTTTTCAATAATTTTAAACATTTCAAGGTCAGCAAGCATAGCTCTTGCCTTGCCTTCGTCAATATTCTGCACTACTAAATCCGAGAGTTCACATTCAATAGGCACATTATTGATAATTGTACCGAGAGTATAACTCAAAAAGGCTTTTTCCTTGTCATTTACAAGCTTGTTTTTCAGGTTTTCCTTGATTTCAAGAGTATCAATATTGTCATAAATATTTTTGATTGTACCGAATTTCTGAATCAGGTCACCTGCTGTTTTCTGACCTACACCTGCAACACCGGGAATACAGTCAGAAGCATCACCCTGAAGTGCCTTAATATCAATCATCTGCACAGGAGTTACGCCGTATTCTTCCATAATTCGCGCAGGAGTATATATTTCAGTATTAGTTGTGCCCATTTTTGTATGAGGAAGCAAAACTGTAACATTGTCACGGATAAGCTGGAAGGAGTCACGGTCACCTGTAGCAATATAACATTCATTACCATCTTCGCACATTTTTGCAACTGTACCGAGAATGTCGTCAGCCTCATAGCCTTCGAGCGAAAGGATTTTATATCCAAGTGCAGTTAAAAGCTCTTTGAGTACAGGTAATTGCTGTGCTAATTCCGGTGGCATTCCGTGACGATTTGCCTTGTATCCGTCGTACATTTTGTGACGGAATGTTGGTGCTTTAAGGTCAAAGGCAATAGCCACACCATCAGGATTTACCTCATCAGAAAGTTTCATTAAAATTGTCAAAAAGCCGTAGATACCGTTTGTAAATCTGCCGTCCTTTGTCGATAAGGCGCGAATTCCATAAAAGGCTCTGTTTAAAATACTGTTACCATCAATTGCTAAAATTTTCATTTCGCATCACCAAAAAATTTATAATTATAAATATTATAACATAATCAAGAAATAAATACCATACAAAACATAAAAACAATTCAATAAATTGGAGGTTATCGGGATGTATTTCGCAAGGGGACGCCGACCCCTACGCACCAATATACCGAAAAATTATAATTTGACAATTCCGTATATCTTTTTCGTTGCTTTTTCAAATTTGTATGATACAATATTGATATGGGAGGGAAAAATATGAAAACTAAACAATTATCCCCTGAAAAACTCCAGAAAAGGGAAATGCGAAAAGTAAAAGAACTCGCATATTGGGAGAAACAGAAAACAAGACCAAAGGGCAAAACATATTTCTGGTATCTTGTACTTATTATTGCACTTATATACGCAGTTGACGAGATTGCATCACAAATCAGTACACTTATGCAGACAGAAATTGCTAACGACTTTATAGAGAGTGAAAGTGCCGTTACAATTTTAAATCTTTTACAGATTATTGCAATTCCATTCCAAGTCGTAGGACTTCTATACAGACCGTTGGCAGACCGTTTTGGAAGAAAAATCTTCCTTATTATCAACACCTTCGGAATGTCACTTGCAATGTTCGTAATTTTCCTTTCCCAGAATCTGATTATGTACTTTTTGGGTGCTTGTCTTATTATGTTTTTCATTCCTCACGATATGCACGTTGTGTATATTATGGAATCAGCACCTAAAAAAAGTCGTGCTATAACATATTCTGTTATTAAATTCTTTGCCAATATGGCAGTTATGCTTGTGCCTTTCCTTCGCAATTGGTTAATGGAAACAGCAAGTCAGTGGCGCAGAGTTTACTTTATTCCTGCAATTGTGGGTATCGTTGTTTCACTTAT
Source organism: Candidatus Fimenecus sp. (assembly GCA_045531435.1). Taxonomy (GTDB): domain Bacteria; phylum Bacillota; class Clostridia; order Oscillospirales; family Acutalibacteraceae; genus Fimenecus. The sequence continues at coordinate 998 of JAZSDZ010000055.1, read as the reverse complement.
CGCCCTTCTCTGTGCACGAGAAACAGATGCATTTATCGATTCACGAATTCACTATCTCAGCATGACGGAAGAAGAATTACAGGCTGAAAAGCTGAGAAAAACTGCACAGGATTCTCAGGGTGGCGTTGTTGATGCTCTTAAATTCGGCTTTTTACACAAGCAGCTTCGTTGGGTATTTATCTGCTTTGCTCTTGCAGGTATCGGCGTAGTCGGAAGTATGAACTATCAGGCTATTCTCACCCACGGTTATGCACAGAGTATTTACGGTTCAAGTGCAAAAGAATTCCTAGACCTTGTAAGTGTAAATCAGGTTAATAGAGCAATTACTTTATATCCTATCGGTATGGCTATTTCACAGGTAATTATGGGCTTTATCTCTGATAAAAAAGGCAGAAAAACAGCAGCAATCACTGTGGCAGCAAACTGTGTTGTGTCATTCGTTATATTTGCTTTGGGCTCAAGAATGAATTTCTTAACACCTGAAATTATTGGTTTCTTCTGTGGTACATTCGTAGGTAGCTACTACTCTACAAATGATGTACTTATTATGATGGCAAGTGAATCTGCACCTACAAATCTCCGTTCTTCAACAACAGCAGCACAGACTGTTGTGGGATTTGCAGGATACGCTATCGGATTTATTACAAATATGATTTTTGCATCTATCCTTGGTGACAAGGTAATCAGCACAGTTGCACTTTGTCTTCTTGTTCCAAGCTTTGTTATCACACTTATCGCACTTATTAAGAATACTCACGAAACAAAGGGAATTGACCTTGATAAAGTTACAGGTACAGAGTGGGACTAATTTAGGTAAAATATAATAGTTAATGGGTAAAAGTAAACTCCCTACCGAATGAACAAGTCCGTTAAAAACGGACAATAGAAAAAAAACCACTCCTATGGTAGAATTAAGATAACTACCATAGGAGGAATTTTTATGCCAAGAAATTACAGACATCTTCAGCAATATGAAAAAGAAATATTGAGATTAAGAG
>JAZSDZ010000012.1:0-1994 GCA_045531435.1 Candidatus Fimenecus sp. | reverse complement strand
ACCCATACTATCTCAATATAGTTGTCCTAATATAATACTATTTTTCCTATATAATGTCAAGAAAAAACCCATCTTTAAAATATGTATTGTTAATATTGAAGAATCATGTTAAAATTAGTTTGATATGAAAAACTCTTATTTATACATTGAGGTTATTTATGGAAAAATTGACTTTTGTTGAAATGTTTACAGATGGTGCTTGTTCCGGTAATCCAGGTCCCGGTGGTTGGGGCACAATTCTACGCTGTAATGGTGTTGAAAAAGAGCTTTCAGGTGGTGAAGCTGAAACCACTAACAACAGAATGGAATTGCTTGCAGTTATCAATGGCCTTGAGGCTCTTAACAGAAAATGCAAAGTGAAAATCTATTCTGATTCATCCTATGTTGTTAACGGAATTACAAAGGGGTGGGCAGAAGGTTGGAAAGCTAATAACTGGAGAAAAGCCGACAAGAAACCTGCATTAAATCCTGATTTGTGGGACCGGCTTCTTAATCTTTTAGCACAACATGAATATGAATTTGAATGGGTAAAAGGCCATGCTGGACATCCTGAAAACGAAAGATGTGACAAGTTAGCTGTTGCATATTCATTAAAATTCAAATAATTACATTAAATTTAGATTTTTTGGTTGATTATTTAAGCAATTTGTGATATATTTATGTTTATATATTGGATATATATGACTATTTTAAAAAGGCGTGATTGAAAAGTGGAAAACAACAATGCAACCACAACCGTTGTTGAAGAAGCAAATCAGCAGGAAATCTCAGCTTCTGAAAGACGATACCTTCGTCCTAAAGAAATTGCTGCTTACCTTCTTACTTCATTCGGACAAAAAAACTTAAGCCAGTATGTTAACGCATTCCGTCAGTTCTTTGCTATCAGCTTCCTTGGTATGTCAGGTAGTACATACGGTGTTATTATGTTCATCGAGTCAATTTATGACGCTGTGGATGACTCAATCTCAGGTCTTATCATTGACCGTACAAGAACTCGTTGGGGTCGTCTTCGTCCTTGGCTTGTTATCCCTACCCCATTCTGGGCAATTGCTATGGTGATGCTCTTTACAACACCAACTTTCCTTGTTCATGAATGGCAAAAGGTTATCTGGACTATTGTCGGCATTTTTATTTATAACCTTGGTATGTCATACTTTGGTGCATGGACAATTATGCTTTATAACATTACGCCGAATAACAATGAGCGTGACAATCTGATTGCCACATCAAAGTTCGCTGACCTTTTCGGTGTATTCCTTCCATCAATTGCATCTATGCTTGTTGGCGTCTTGCCAAAATGGACTGACAATGCAGTTGGTATGCAGGATGTTTATACAGGCTTTGCGATGGTGATCGTTGTTATTGCTGCATTTACAGCATTCTTCGGATTCTCTGCAATGCGTGAAAGAGTTCCACTTGCATCACGTGAACAGATGAAAGAGGTTGGTGTTGTTGAATCATTCAAGAATGTTTTCAAGAACAGACCAATGTTTATTCTTGTTCTTTCAGGCTTTTTCGCAGGCTTTAAATCAGTCGGCGTAGCGAGTGAAAGCTTCTACTGGATGCACAACTCAAAGAATGTTGCTCACGGTTCAATCGCAGGTCTTTTTACAGGTATTCCAAACTACATTATGGTACCACTTGCTCCTAAACTTATCCGTAAATTTGGTGCTAAAAAGGTTGCAGTTGCATCAGGTATCTTTGCAGGTATTGCTTATGCAGCTACATTCTTTATTGGTATTTTAGGTAATAACGGTAAAGGCTTCCTTGTTGACTGGGAAGGTCATAATGCAGTAATCAACCTTGCTGTTCTTACACTTTGTCTTACAATCTGTGGTCTTCCAAATCAGCTCTTGAATGTTGCAGGTGCTGTTCTTCAAGGTGACGTTTACGACTACAGTGAATGGAAGACAGGTGTCAGAAACGAAGCTCTTGTTCAGACTGTTCAGAACTACTTCGGTAAGGCTGCTAACTCAATTACACAGCTTCTTTCA
>JAZSDZ010000153.1:0-19834 GCA_045531435.1 Candidatus Fimenecus sp. | reverse complement strand
TCCGTTGGCGTTGTGTAAAACAACTCATCAATCACCACGATGTCACTTTCTACCAAGTAACGCCAAGGGTGTGATTTTTTGCTCGAACATTTAATCAATTCTTCAAAGGTAACATAAACAGCCATTGCACCTTTCTCAATTGCTTCAAGTGAAATGTCAACTGCAAGGCTTGTCTTACCTCTGCAACATTTACCGATAATTAAAATATTCTGATGCTCGGTTTTGAAATCGAAATTCTTAATCCTATCAAGTTGCCACTGTAGTCCCGACGATATGTAATTGTAATCATAGTGTCGGTCCGGTAGGCGACTTCTTTTTGTGTTTTTCTTTGCTCTTGTCTGCTGTCGCATATCCATTTCCTGTTGCAACACATTCTGCAGATAATCAAGGTTAGAAACACGCTCATCTGTAAGGTTAAGTTCACCGTTACCAAGATGAGTAAGACCCAATTCCTTTGCCATCATCATTACATCAAAAATCTCTGCCATTGAAAACCTCCTGTATCTCACGACTTCGTTTTAAGTAGTTGGATTTTGCATATCTTCCCATGCAATCGTTAAATGAGTCCTTGCCATACTTGTAAATCAAGAACGATAACAACTCCAATGTGGTGCATTCACAAGTGTTGATGGAGTATTCAAATGCTGAATTCATTTGACCTTCCGTGTAGAAAACAGATGCCTTTTTCAGTAGTTGCAACTGCTTGTGTATGTATCTCGGTCGCATGATTTTTAACTGTGCAATGAACTCAATTGCAAGTGGGTTGTCCTTGTAAAATCGTAGCATATCCGTTTCGATTTTGTGGTGTGGAACTCTGTCCTTCGGTAGTTTTATAGTCCTACCAACCTCATTACAAAGGACGTGTTTGCAAATCAAATCACTTGTAAGTGCTACATAGAAAAGCAAAGTGTCCTCTTGCAACTCAACACGAATTCTTTCACCATCATTAAGGTTTTCCTGTGGCATCTCATAACGATTATCACGAAATTCAACGAACCCTGCGTGCATTGTAAGGACTTGAACAATGGGCTTGTCCTGACACTTCACCTTAACAAGTGCCTTGTTTTCAATGGGGAACAACTCCTTGGGTGTACGCTTGGTGTAATCGTTGACAATGCTGTTACCAGTGGTGTCAAGCCAATTAAGAGCATCGCAGTTAAGTCGGTCAATTCCGTAGTAAGTCCTACCATCAAGAAAACCACGCTTGACTACATTCACCGTGTTTTCAACTCTACCTTTGGTGTTGGGGTCATGTCCCTTACAAATGAAAAGTGAGTAGCCAACATCCTTGACAAATTCATCAAATTCTTTCACGAGAATGATATTGCCGTAGCTTTCAGCAATAACGAAAACCTTGTCTTGGTCATACATAATCACCTGTGGACGTCCACCGAAATACTTGAAAGCATATTTGTGTGCCTCAATAGCAGTTTTAGCGGTGAATGGCTTCGGTGAAAAGTACACAAATTTCATTCGGCTGTACGAAAGCACCATACAAAAGAAATATACCTTGGTTTCCTTGCCATACATGTTTCGCATTTTGTACTCACCAAAATCAACCTGTGCCTCGTACCTCGGTGGTTGGTCATCACGAATACAACGTATGCGTTTCGGTTGACTCAAGCCCGCCTGAACTCGTAAATTCTTCACATACCGGTTGAATGTGGAGTAGGTAGCATCAAAGTCCGAAAACTCCTCTCGCAATTGCGTCATTAAATTGGTGTTGGTGATAGTTGGACAAGCCTTAATCAACTCAATGATGTACTGACGATAGTTGTCCAAATCATATACCGTGCCACGCATGGATTTGTAGAAATCCTCTTCCGACTTCCTCCACCAGTTCCGAACCACCGACACAGGTATGTGCAACCGCCGACCCGTCTCCGCCATGGTCAACCCATCATTCTTACACTCCTGTATCTGCCGATACTGTTCTGATGTAATCATCATTACCTCCTATTTAATTGTAAATTTGCGTAAATGCTGTTCTTATTTTTACGCACAAACCGATTACTATCCTCCTTTCATTCGGTGGGGATATTTTAACTCTGAAAGAATAAGAAAACAAGAAAAACAAAAGTCTCTTCACGAGAGACCGGCAATCATCATCGGAGTGATATACTGCAGTTGTAAGATAAATAATGATGCAAAATTTGTCACAAAAAGTAGAAAAAATACGATATTTAGGATGGGTAGAGTCCGAAAAATCGTACTTACACTGTGGTAGAATTGGTGACAGTAATACTTTTGTGTGATAAAATATTAGCAGTTGAATTGTGTTGAAAAAACTCTTTTTTTGTATTATAATGTAATATGTATAATTATATATAGAGAGTTCAATGGACATTATTTAATTTCACAAAGCACTAAAAATAAAGGGGCGCTGAAAATGAAAGTTGAAGAATACAGAGAATTACTTCATGAGGATATTGCAATTGCATGTGAGGCTAACTCTAATGATAATGAATCAGAAGAGTTCCTTTCCTATGCGACCGGTATTTTAATGAGTGGTGAAGAGTTTGACGATTTCATTGAATGTCATTGTGAAGGAGGCACACCTAACACCTCGGCTTTTTACAGTATTGACGGATATGCTATGGATGAAGCTGATGGAAGTTGTTGTGTCTTTATTGTTGATTATCATGGTCCCAATGATGATGACCGAATCATAGCTAAAAATATTGAAACGGCTTTTAACAAAATAAGGCGTTTTGTGGAAAAATCAATAAAAACAGAACTATACAGAGAAATCGGTAACCGCGCTGCGATGGAATTTTCTCGTGACCTTTTCTATGATAATGAGAAAATTACTAAATATCGATTTTATCTGCTTACTGATGCTTATAATCGTCAAAAGGCTAAGACTATAAAAGATGATATGATAAACAACAGAATAGTTGAATTGAATGTTTGGGATATTGAAAGATTATATGACTTGGTATGCTCGCAGGCACAGAAAGAAAGTGTTGAAATTTTCCTTGGGGATTTCGGCATTGAAGGTATTCCTTGTGTTAAGGCTGTTGAACATACCAATGTTGTTGCGGATATAGATGTATCTCCATTAATAGAAGATGAGGACGATTCCGCACCAGCTAATATTATTACATATTCATCTTATCTTGCTGTAGTTCCGGGAACAGTGCTTAATCAGTTATATTTGGATTACGGTGCAAAGCTCCTTGAAGGTAATGTGCGTTCTTTTCTTAGTGCGAAGGGTAAGGTTAATAAGGGTATCAAAGCTACAATTAAAAATTATCCTGAAATGTTTTTTGCGTACAACAACGGCATTGCGGCTACAGCTACAAAAATAGAGGTGAAAAACACAAAGGATGGTCCAGTGATTACATACATTAAGGACCTTCAAATTGTTAATGGCGGACAGACAACCGCCTCAATCGCAAATACGATTCTTACTGCATCTAAGGGTGAAAATATTGATTTGAGTAAAATTGCGGTTCCTATGAAGTTGTCTGTTTTAGAACATTCAATGGCAGAAAGAATTATTCCTAAAATATCTGAGTATTCAAACTCACAAAACAAGGTTGAAGCTTCAGACTTTTTCTCAAATCATCCGTTTCACATTAGAATGGAAGACTATTCAAGAAAGACCCCTATTCCTGCAAAGGGTGGTAATCAATTCCAGCAATTTTGGTTTTATGAGAGAATGCGTGGTCAATACAATCAAGGTAAAATGAAATTTTACAAAAACGGTTCACAAATAAAATCTGAATTAAATAAATATACAGACCGTTATCCTGAGGATATGGTTATAAAAATGATTGACCTTGCAAGATATATGATGTTATATAAATGCAGACCGGACATCGTTAGCAAAGGCAGTCAAAAAATTCTTTTGAACTTCGCAGAAGGCATCAAGTCATCTTGGGAGAAATCTGATACACAATACAATGAATTTTATTTTAAGCGTGTGGTTGCACTTGCTATTATTTACAAGTGTACAGATAACATAATAAAAAAATCCGCTTGGTACAAAGAAAATCGTTCATACAAAGCAAATGTTATTGCCTACACGATGAGTATTATTTTTGATTACATACAGAGAAAATATCCCAAATACGAAATCGATTTCAAGCGCATATGGAATGAACAAGATGTTTATGAAGAACTTTATGAGCAAATTAGTGTTCTGCAAAACGAAGTCCACAATTTTATTACAGGTCCTAGAGTGACAGAAAATGTCACTGAATGGTGTAAAAAAGAGCTTTGTTGGACTCGCGCTAAAGAAGAAAAAGTATGGACAATAAACGATGATTTTCTTGCTACATTAGTTAGTAAAGATGTAGTTGAAGCTGAAAAAAAAGAAAACCGAGAAACTCAAAAACTTGCAAACGAAGTTAATGCTATAAAAGAAATTTTTGCAAGAGGTCCTCAATACTGGAGAACTGTATTGGATTGGGGCGTTTCAAGAAGGTTGTTGTCGGATAAGGAAGTTTCAATTATTAAACTCGCAATCAATATGTTTGTTACTGGCAGAGTTATAAGCGATAAGCAGGCACAGGTTGTAATATTAGCACGAAAGAGGTTAATAGAAAACGGAATGCCAATGCAATTTTGAATGATATAAGGAGTGTGTGATATGCCAAGTCTTGCTCAAATTATATATGATGAACCAAGAAGATGGATAAAAAGAATGAGAGAGCGCGGCATCGACTGGAGCGAAATCGAATATGGAAGAAGACGTGATTACGCTGGTTTGCAGGATTTTCTCGAAGAACAGAAAGATATAAATTTCTGGCCTGAAATGAGTATTACTGACTGGCAGCAACTTGTACAAAGCCAAAAGAATGCCGAAGAAAGAGTACAAGTAGTGGAAATGATTGACGGTATCGCACACATCCATGACAATCGTCAAGATAATGCCATTACTGTACCTCAAGACGAAACATCGTCATGGCAGTTGTACAAAAATAAACTTCTTAGGGATGGTTTTAAAGAGGAAACAGTTGAACAAATTGAAAGTACCACACATAAAATTCTAAAGAGATTGAATGGCGACACAACTAATTCCGAACCCGTAAAAGGCCTTGTTATCGGTAATGTTCAATCAGGTAAAACTGCTAATATGGCAGCGTTGATGGCTATGGCAGCAGACTGGGGCTGGAACATGTTTATCGTTCTTTCAGGTACTATTGAAAACCTTCGAGTTCAAACACAAAATAGATTATTTAATGACCTTAATCAACAAGGCACTTTATGGTGGAGACCGTTACAGCATTTATCAAAAACTGTGGATATCAGCCAAAAAGCACAAAGTCTTCATTTCGATTCAGGGTCAAGAGAAAGATATTTTACTGTTTGTTTGAAGAATTCTACAAGATTAAAGAAACTTATCCAGTGGGCACAGGCGGATAAAAATAAGCAACGCCAAATGCGAATTTTGGTTATCGATGATGAAGCTGACCAAGCAGGTATTAACACTTGTAAAATTGATGCTGATGAAGTAAGCAGAATCAGCAAACTTATTCGTGCACTTGTAAATGGAAAAGATGAAAATGGTGATGATATTGATAGTCAGTATCTTGCTATGAACTATATCGGTTACACAGCAACACCATACGCTAATATTCTTAACGAACCTTATGAAGATTCACTCTACCCAAGAAGCTTCATAACAACTCTTGCTGTGTCGAAAGAATATTTTGGTCCACAACAGATTTTCGGATATACTGGTGATTCTGTTTCTTTTGATGGAATGGATATTGTAAGGACAATTGATCCTGTTGAATTAAATGAATTAAAAAATATTCATGATGGAAATGTTTTCACAATACCCGAATCTTTAGTGGATGCTGTTTGTTGGTTTATGTGCGGTGTTGGTTGCATGAGAATTTGGGGTTATAAGAAACCTATCAGCATGCTCATACATACCAGCCAGAAAACAGCACATCATAGTGCAATTGCTCATGTTGTGAGTGAGTGGATTGATAAGACTCCTAAAGATGAGATACTTAAGAGAACTGAACGTGTATGGTATGAAGAAACAACAAGATTTTCTTTTGAAAAATTTAGAGAGCAGTATCCAACGTATGACCGTCCTGACAACGAAATAAATAAATATCCAGAATTCTCAGCTGTTTTAGAGCAAATAAAGATTCTTTTAAATGATGGTATTTCACATATTGAACTTGATGCGGACGGTGACCTTTCTTATCATAAAGGCATCCATCTTTGTATTGATAACTGCTTAAATAACGGTGTTAATGATGGTATGCACGTTAGACTTGCTTACCCTGATTCAACCAATATGCCAACACCTGCACCTGCATTTATTGTTGTTGGTGGTGCAACTCTTTCAAGAGGTCTTACTATTGAAGGATTGATAAGTACATTTTTCCTGCGTTCTGTAGGACAAGCAGACACTTTAATGCAGATGGGAAGATGGTTTGGTTATAGAAAGAAGTACGAGTTGTTACCTCGACTTTGGATTACTGATAAAACAAGGCGACAGTTTGAGTTTCTTGCTGCACTTGACCAAGAGCTTCGTGACGAAATTCAGTATATGGATATTACAGGAAGAAGCCCGGCTGAATATGGACCTAAAGTGAAAAATTCACCAAAAGTTAGTTTTATCCGTATAACTGCGAAAAACCGTATGCAGGCGGCTACTGAATCTACTATGGATTATAGTGGTGCTTCTAATCAAACTTATTTATTTGATAATGATAAAGCTACTCTTGAACAGAATATCGAATTGACAGAAGATTTCATTAGTGGCCTTGGTGATGAATGGCATCCTAGTGAAGCATATTTTAATAATGATGCTGTTTGGAAAGATGTAAGCTTTGCATATGTAAGAAATTATATTGAACGTTTTAAATTCTGTAACAGGTTAAAAGTTTTTGATGATACTAAACCTTTAATGGATTGGATTGAAAAGGTAACATCGGAAGGTAAACTCGGTAAATGGAATGTAGTTGTTGCAGGTAAAAAGAATGGTTCAAATGGCACTTGGGTTTTACCAAATGGAAAAGCAATACATAAAGTAAATCGTAGTAAAAAGAAAGCTATTCATGAAGCGGATTGTAATTTGTTAGATATTGGTGCACTTAGAGACCCAATGGATATTTTTGCCGATGTTGATATTGCTGCTATTAGCAATGAAACAACTAAACAAAGAATAGTTCAAGCGATTACTAGTGGAAAATCTAAAGGTGCAGCTGGATTCAGAGACAGTACTGGTCTTGACAGCACACCGCAATTGATAATTTATCGTGTAGATAAAGATTCAACAACCAATTCACAAGCGACAAGATGTAATCTTAATGCAAAAGCGGATGTTATTGGTTTAAGTATTTATGTCCCCGGTGGTAGAATTGGTACAAGTTATGCATCAACTGTATCAATCCAAATGAGTAATGATGTGTTTGATGGTGATGCAGATATGGAGGGAACAGATGAATATTGAAATTGCTGAACCCGGTCGAATGACGCAAAGTGGTAGTTCACTTCTTAGACTTATACAGAACAATAAAACACCGGTACTAGATTTGCTTGTTAGAGAGTCTATACAAAACAGCCTTGATGCACATAAATTGGGTGCAAAGTCTGTTACTGTTGAATATATCACAGGTAACTTTAGTTCTCGTGAATTGGGTACTGAATTAGAAGGTATTTCGGATGCTCTTGTGAAAAAATTCCCTTCAGACAAATGTCAATATCTTGCAGTGTGTGATTCGGATACCGTCGGTCTTACCGGTGAGATTGATGTTCAAAATGTCAAAGATAATAATTACGGAAATTTGCTTAAGCTTGTCTATGAAATTTGTAAACCTCAAGAAGCTGAGGGTGCTGGTGGCTCATGGGGACTCGGCAAAACAGTATATTTCCGCATAGGAATTGGATTAGTTATCTATTACTCAAGAATTTCTGAAGGAAATGGTAAATATTCCTCAAGACTTGCAGCTTCGTTTGTTGAAAATGAAACAAGTGAAGATGCATTAATTCCTGAATATAAGGGTATGACTCGTAGAGGAATTGCTTGGTGGGGTGAAACCGTTCGTGAAAATACAACGGTTCCTATAACTGACGAAGATTATATTAATAAATTTCTTAGTATATTTGGTATAACTCCTTATACAGGTGAAAAAACAGGAACCGCAATTATTATTCCTTATATCAATAGTGATTCTTTGCTTGCTAACAATAGAATTGATTATACTGATGTACTTGATGAACACCTTTCACCGTATTGGTATAGCTCTATAGAAAAGTATTTGAGAATAGCTGTCCAAAGATGGTATTCACCTCGTTTGTGTAATCCTAAGTACCCTTATGGTGCTTTTTTGAAAGTGCTTATAAACGGTAATGGAATTTCGGCAGATTCAATGGAACCTGTTTTCAAGACTGTACAAGCCTTGTATAATAGGGCTAATCATGTTGTTGATGAGGAAGATTTCTTAGGAGTAAGCGGGCTTGAAGTTACTGTTGAGGCTGCAAAGGTGAAAAAATATCTTGAGGATTCGACCGCTGGTAATATTGCATGTGCAAAGCTTACACGAGATGTTTTGGAGATGGATGCACCTCACAACAAACCTGAACCTGCAGTTTACTTTAATTGTGATGTTTCAGATAAGACGGTAAACAGGCCATTAGTTTTCTACGTTAGAAAGCCGGGTATGATTGTTTCATACGAGAGTGTTAGTGCTTGGACAGCCGGTATACCATCAACAAATAAAAATGAGTTCATATGTGGTATTTTTGTGTTAAACTCTCTTAATAAATTTAAGGTTGATGACAGACCTGTAGATAGCTTGGAAGAATATGTCAGAAAAAGTGAAATGGCAGACCATACATCGTGGAATGACTGGAGTGATTCTCATTTCAACCCAAGAGCAATAACAAAAATACAAAAATCAGTAACGAAAGTTATTGGTGGTGAGTATGCGGAAGATGATGTGGAAAACAAGCCAAAAGAAAACTCTGAATTGAGTAGATATTTAGGAGACCTTATATTGCCACCTGATGGGTTTGGTAGGGGTGCGAACACTGAACCTAAACCTCCAAGACAAGGCGAAGGGAAGAAAAATACCAAAAAATTTACTTTTTCTATTATTCCATCTCAGATAAAATATAGAGCGGATACAATGACTGTTCCGATTGAATTAAAAACGTCTTCAAACAAAAAGATTACTCATACTGCTTTTGAAGTGCAAATTGATTCGGAATCAGGGAAAATTAAAATAGCTGAATGGGAAAAGGATTTAAAATTGAGCTCTCCATTTACTATTGAAAAAATTGGTATTTTTGTTGATACATTTGATAAAACGAAAGTAGGCTCATTATTAAGTGTTAGTGAAGACAATCCATCGGATTTTTTTGAGGATATCTTTTTTACACTTAGGAGAACAGAAAATGGTTCTGCGTATGGTTTGGATATTAGTTCTTCAATTGAACATTCAATGAGTATCAGTTTTGAAACCGTTATTCGTTTGGAACAAAAAAATGTAAGACCTGCATTTGTTTTTGAAAAGGAGGGAAGATAAATGGCTACACCTATTTTTCTTTATCCTTCTCTTACTGATGAGATGAAAGAAAGAGTTGTCTTTCAAACAAGACCTTACGCTGTGTCATATATAAATAACGAAGGTATTGAAAAAGGCCTTGAGTATGAGGTGGCAGAAACAAGCGCCACCATACATTGCTTAAAAACAGATGGCGTTTGGAATGCTGATAAGTATAATTTATGTGTAAAAAGGCCAATTGCTTTAAAACATTACAAAACACTTTTTGGCCCGGATGGTTTAGCATGTAGAAATGCAAAACTTGGTTTATCATTAGTGTGGACATCACCTGATTCACGACAACGAGGTGCAGAACCAATAATGACTATTTCCGGCTGTGAAGAAGATTTTATCGATGGTGAAATTGATGTTGAATTTTCTCAAGCAAAGCTTAGAGGCGATGTGAATTTTTCCGTGGCTTTGTACATAGCGGAAGCAGGAACTCCAAGTGAAGACGAAACTCATCTTGCTAATGAAGAAGGCTTTGTGCTTGGCGAATTTGATAGTTTTACGTTGCGGCTTGATGGTACAGGTTCACTTTTCCCAATATTTGAGGTTTATGAAAAAGGACAACCATTATGGTATGTGAGATGCGACTGGACTGACCCTATATCTGACTCGTTCTCAGATTCTATTTCAATTAACATCAATACCGCACATAAAAACTACAAATATATTGACCGCGCACAAAGAACATTTTGTTCACAACTTCTTGTTGAGGTTATGTCATCTGCACTTTGCTCTATAATAGAAAAAATCCGCAGTGAACAGTTTCTTGAACAAATTTTAGGTGAAGATGAATTAGAGCCGGGTAGTATTGGTGAAGTTGTACGATATTTTTCAGATACACTTGATTGGGACTTTTCAAGCCCTGATAAATTATCACTTAGCACAAGAAAATTCTTTGATGGGAGGATAGCAGACTAATGGATATAAGAACACTAAATCGTGGTGAATCAGAAAAAGCCATGACTGAATGGCTTGCTTCATATCCGAATCCACCGAAGTTGGAGGGTGAATATGCTATTCTCAGAAGTGATTTAATGAAACTTTTTGATGCTGTATTAAAAAGTGCTGAAGAAAAAGGCATTAAGATTCAAGATTACTATACAGATATTCAATTTGGGATGCTTTTGTATATGTATTTGAAAAATCAAGAGTGGTTCTCTTTGCGAGTAGCTGCAGATGATGGCTTTTGGAGATATCTTTCTTTAGTGGTTATACCGGAAGCTGTTGCGATAAGATGGGGAAAAGATAACGAGGACCATTACTGGAGATTGCCGAGAAGAATCTGGCCAAAGCAACTGTGGTGGTATATCCACCTTTCTTGGAATACTGATGAAAAAACCACAATGCAAATTCTTGAAAGTGCAAATTGCTCAACCGATACGATTCTCAACCTTGTTGAAAGAAGTGGTAAAAAAGGCACTTGTATCGATGCGTATAGATGGATAGTGTATTTTTACAGCATCGTGCCTTCCAAAGTTCTTTCTGAATATAACAAGAGTAGAGAAAAAGATGATTTGTTTAGAGTTGTTATGAAACTCAATACAGCAAGAATGTTGGTTGCCGAACCAGCTCTTTGTGTAGGTGGTTTTAAGGGGTATGCCAATAAGCTTTTTGTGGATGCAGGAATGGATATTAACACGGTTGTTAATCAATAGAAAACGGGGGATAAAAACATGACAATCCTTGAAGAAATAAGAGATGGATTTGCTTCAATGACATCTTATGGTGCCATGAAAATATATAACTTGACAGATACATACACAGCCTTTATAATCCGTATACCAGACGGTTATGGTGTAGCTATTCCCGTTGAGAGAGACCTTACAGTTGCAGAAAATTTTAATAGCTGCAAATTCCGTACAGGACTTTTATCAATTCAAGGTAGCCCTTCAAATTATCTTATGCTTATTTCTGCTTTTGAAGAGTATAGATATGAGTTTGCATCTCTTTGTGCTGAACTTGTTTCTCCGGGTGAGAACGGAAAGGATAGGCAAGCATTACTTAACTGTCCTCTTGACTGGTGGAAAAAATGGAAAGAACTTGTTGGTAATGGAATAAAAGATAGAGCTGTTTATAGTGTAATAGCTGAGATGAGAGTTCTTGAGCACAAGCTCCAAAGCGACCCTTCAGCAGAATGGGCTGCAACACGTATGGGTAGCCATGATATTGAATGCGACGACGAAAGTTGTGAAGTGAAATCCACTTGCAAACGTTACGGTGCAGAAATTAACATTGCAGGTCAACATCAGTTGATGCATAATAAACCTTTATATCTTTATTTTCTTCGCATGGAAGAGTCACTTGAAGGCATATCGGTCAACGATATGAAGCAAAGACTTATTGATGCTGGTTATGATGCCGGTAGATTGGAAATTGAATTACAACATCAAGGTCTTGAGCTTGGTGCAAGTATTCGTGACTTGAAATTTAAAATTCTTGAAAAGAGAAAATATGTTGTTGACGAAACATTCCCGTGCATAACAAGAGATTCGTTTAAAGATAAGTGTTTGCCGGCAGGCATTACACAGATTGTTTACACAGTCGACCTCGATGCATTAAGTTACACAGCTTGGTAAGCTAATTATAGGAACAGGAGTATCACCCTTTAATGAAACGTACATACAATTTAGTTGAACTTTTCAGTGGTATAGGCAGTCAAGCAAAAGCACTGAAAAATTTAGGCTTGAAAATTAATACGGTTGGAACGTGTGAATGGGATATACAAGCTTTATGTGCATATGATGCAATACATAATTCAACAGATATACCAGAAGCAATTTCAAAACTTTCCAAAGAAGAAATATATGAAAAACTGACAGGTTTCACGCTCAGTAATGATGGTAAACAGCCAATGGATAAGAAAATTTTACATTCTTATTCAAAACCTATACTTGAACGAATTCTTACATCTGTTGAGCGTTGCAACAATTTTGTTGATGTCAGTAGTCTTACTGGTGAACTTATTCCTTCGAATATTGATATTCTTACTTATTCTTTCCCTTGTCAGGATTTATCAAATGTGGGGGCTTTTCATGGTTATAATAAAGGTATAGATAAGAATTCTGGTAGCCGTTCAAGTCTTTTGTGGCAGGTAGGACGAATACTTACTGAAATGAAAGCAGAAAATAAGAGATTACCCAGATATCTTCTGTTGGAAAATGTACCTTCACTTCTTGCAGAAAGACATAAAGCGAATTTTGAAGAGTGGATTAGCGACCTTAAAGAATTGGGATACTATAGCAAATGTTTTCTTCTTAATGCATTTGACTTCGGACTTCCACAGAACAGACCACGCCTTCTTATGGTAAGTGTTTTTTTAGGCGATAATCCGGAAAAACAAACAATAGTAAAAGAATTTTTTGCTGATAAAACTTCTGAAGATATTGTTAATGATTATAAAGAGTCACGATATTATCACAAGTACAATTTACATAAAATGTTGTGCACAGATTATACTAAAGAAAAATATCTTGAAGAGGCATTAGCCTGTAACCCTAATAATACACCTTCGAGACAAAAAATATGGGACGAAAATCCGCAGTTCGTTTTAGACGGTTATGTTAATAATGATAGTCATGACAGGGTCAGAACTATAACCACAAAGCAGGATAGAAATCCTAATTCAGGGAATCTGTTCTTTGATTTAGGCGGAGAAGGCAAAAGCAAATTTAGATATCTTACCCCTAGAGAATGCCTTCTTTTTATGGGCTTTACAGAAGAAGATTATGAAAACATCTTAAGAAATAATCCGTCTCATCATAACACAACATTGTTCCCTCGTGATAAAATCATCAGAATGGCAGGTAACAGTATTCCCGTGAAGCTTCTTGAAGGAATATTTTATCAGATCAAATTGCTTGATGAAAAGTTGAACTGAATAATATGGATGTACACGATAAGAAAACCCGGAGCTATAATATGTCCCGGATAAAAGGTAAAAATACAAAACCGGAGGAACTGGTCCGTAAATATCTTTTTTCTCAAGGCTTCCGCTACAGAAAAAATGATAAAAGACTACCAGGTTCTCCGGATATTGTCTTACCTAAACATAAAACCGTGATTTTTGTTAACGGTTGTTTCTGGCATGGTCATGAAGGTTGCAAACACTTTGTATGGCCTAAAAGTAATGAAGAATTCTGGAAAAATAAAATTGAAACAAATATCGCTCGTGATAAAAAGAAAATCAAAAACTTGGAAGAGCTTGGTTGGAATGTGCTAACCGTGTGGGAATGCAAATTAAAAAATAAGAATGAAAAAGATACGTTGCAAAGCATAAAAAAACATATCATGGCTAACAAAGGAGATAATAATGGATAAAACTAAACTTATGGATATAATTGCATACTATCTTTCGGAATATGATATGGATGCGGTAAACAAATTAGGTTTTAACACTCGCAGTGAGGCATTTAAACAAATAGGCCGGATTTTCGGCAAAAACAATAATTACTTAAAACGTCTAAGAGATGAGTATGATGTTGTTACATCCAGTCCTCGAAACGGACAGTGTAATCGCCCACCAAGAGAACGCATAAAGAAGACAACATCTCACATGCAACAATTTTCTTTTGATGAAATAACAGATATTGTTATATCAATTATTTCAAATATGACGGAGGGCTTATCGGAAGAAACAGAAAATAGTTCTTTACCCCTTTACGATATATCTGATATGAATGAGATGGAAGTTGAAAATATTATTAACTTCAAGGACGAAACTGCTGGAATAAAAATCAAAAATTCTCAAACACAACAACGTGTTTATAATACAGGAATTATAAAACAGCTGAAAAATCTGTATAAAGGAAATTGCCAAATTTGTGCACACAGACCTTTTTCAGAATATACGGAAAACCTCTGTGAAGTACATCACATAAAATATTTTGCACTTTCACATAATAATGACTCCAGTAACCTCGTTGTGCTCTGTCCCAATCACCACAGATTGATACATAAGCTTAACCCTAAATTTAATGCTCAGAACAAATCATTTGTTTTTAATGATGGAACTGAATTGAAAATACTTTTGGACTATCATCTGAGTGAGGAATAACAAATGGATAACTTCAAAACAAATGAAAGAGTAACACTGGACACATTTATAGGACAATCAAAAATAATCGAAACTTTAAAGGTCGCCATTTCCGCAGCAAAAATACGAGAAGAAGCTTTAGATCACATTCTTTTGTTAGGTCCACGCGGCTGTGGCAAAGTGACATTGGTTAATGCTATCGCTGAAGAGCTCGGTGTGCCTGTGCATATTACAAGTTTTAACGCGATACGAAATGCATCGGACTTCGCTGTAATACTTACCAATCTTTCAGAAGGTGACATTTTAGTAATAGAAAACTTTGATGCCATCAGACAGGACTGTGTTGAATTATTATGTACAGCAATGGAAAGTTTTTGTATGGATATAATAATTGGCAAAGGACCGACCGCAAGAAGTATACGTCTCGATTTGCCGACATTCACATTGATTGGAGTTATGGATGTAAAAAGAAAACTTCCTGAAAAATTATTGAGTTGTTTTTCAATATGTGCATCATTAACTGATTATTCAACACATGAGCTTATTCAGTTGGCTCAAAAGTGGTGCTTTGTGCAATCTACAGAAATTACCGATAGTGCACTTGAAAAAATCGCATTGTATGCTGCTGGTTCAAACAGAAAACTGACGAACACATTAAAAAGAGCTCGTGATTTTGCTATAATCACCAACAATGGAGTTATCAGCCCTGAGATAGCAGATAAAACAATTAACAGTTTATCGGATAATAATTTTTAATATAAAGGAAAGTACATATGATAAAAGAACTTATCCACGACCCGATTTTTCTTAGCTTAAAATCGGAAGTCGCAACAAAAGAAGATTTGCAGGTGGCACAGGATTTGCTTGACACTCTCACTGCTAATGCAGATGGTTGTGTTGGTATGGCTGCCAACATGATTGGTGTACATAAGCGTATCATCTGTTTTGATGATAATGGTAAGTATATGACCATGTTCAATCCTGAAATCATCAAAAAGTCAGACCCTTATGAAACCGAAGAGGGATGCCTTTCATTACTCGGCGGTCCTCGTAAGTGTAAGCGTTACAAGAGTATAAAAGTGCAGTGGCAGACGGCTGAATTTCAAACCCGAATCAAAACCTTTACCGGTTGGACAGCACAAATCATTCAGCACGAAATCGACCATTGTGATGGTGTGTTAATATAAAAAGAGGTTAGAATATGAAGTTATTCATTGTTGGAAATGGGTTTGATTTAGCTCATGGAATACCATCAAGGTACAACCCTGACTTTAAGAATATTGCGGAGAGAATAGAACAGATTTCTTATTTTTGGGATATATACCAAAGCCAAGAGGCTGACATTTGGGCGGATTTTGAAAATCTTTTAGCTAACCCAGATTTTAATAATTTAGAGGAAATATTTGATGGATACGCGCCTGATTATTCTTCTAATTATGAACGAGACAGAGATGCAATTATAACCCAGGTTGACTTGAATGGCAAATTAATAGATGCTTTATATGAATTTGCAGACCAAGCTGAAAATTCAATTGATTCAAAAATGCCATCGGTTAAACATAAAGAAGATTTCAATTCTAGCGGATTATTCATTACAACTAACTATACCCATACATTAGAAAAATTGTATGGCATAAACAGAAACAATGTGCTACATATACACGGTGAAGTCGGAGCGGATAATTTAATATTAGGCTATCCCGAAGGTGCTTATAAACCGGAAACATATTTTTATGATGTTAGGCAAAAAGGCAGAGGACCGTACAGAAAGGTCGATTTTGAGCAGCATATTGAAAATATGATACAGGATGACTTGATTGACTACTATACATATACTGCCTATAAAGCACTTATTGAAAAAACAAAATCATTTAGTAAAGCGCCACAGATTACATTGCTTAAGGATTTTTTGAAGGATAACATATTCCATGAGATTATTGTAATAGGACACTCATGCGCAATAGATTATCCATATTTTGAATATCTGAATAATATATACTCACAAGCAATTTGGAGATTTAATCCACATGATGAAGATACTAGAGATAATATTGAAAATTTGATAAAGAACTTAGGCATTTCAAAATACAAAATTGTTTAGCAAAATATAGCCGTGAGGGAGGCTAATCTTAACATCGTATTATTGGGATTGGGTCGATGAATAGTTTGACGAATTTTCAGAAGAGTTAGAGAATATATTTCATCGGTTTCTAGAATGTGAAGAGAGAATTTATGAAAATAATAATTGATGCTGATGCGTGTCCAGTTGTGGATATCACTGTCAATGTGGCTATAGAGCGCGGGTTCGAATGTATCATTGTTTGCGACAATACCCACACCATTGAAAAGGATGGTGCTACAACGATTGTCGTTGATAAAGGTGCAGATTCGGCCGATTGCCGTATTGCTAATATCACCGAAAAGGGCAATGTGGTTGTAACACAGGATTATGGACTTGCTGCTCTCGTGCTTGGTAAGGGCGGTAAGGCGCTTAATCAAAATGGACTTATTTACACCGATAGCAATATAGAAAATCTCCTTTTCACCCGTCACATAGGCAAAAAGGAGCGTATGGCAGGTAACAGAACAAAGGGACCGAAAAAGAGAATATCACAAAACGATGCAGATTTTTTGAAGGCGTTGTTAATATGTCTTCAACGTTGTGAGGTGATATAAAATTTAACACCTATGATGCTGGGAATTAACCCAACTTCATAGGTGCTTTTGTCTGAGTGATAGATTAATTTGATAAAAATATCCATATAGTAGCATTCGCTTACTATATGGATATTTTGAATTATGCAACTATTAAATCCATTTCGACTAAGGTCGTATAGGTTTTTTCTATTGTAGAGTCATTAAATTTATCGCCTTTGATTTCTTTGAATTTGCTAATAATTTCTTCTTTATTAGCATACTCAAGCATTGTATTGGCAACAAAATCCATTGTTGCAAGTGCCTCTAAATCATAAGCAGATTTTTGTGCAAATTTTTCTAAAACTAATGACGCAATTTTTTGTTCTTCTGGTGACAAAACTCCACGAGTAATTTTGCCCTTACCTAAAGATATTAAATGAGTCATATTTGCAGTATTAATTGAAATTATATCTTCGCTTTCTAATAAATGCATAGCATTATCTAGTCGAGCACTATAAGGACCAAAAAAATGAATTCCATATCGCAAATTTAAATTAATTCCTTTTCTTTCGAAAAAATAAAGAAGCTTTTGTGTCACTTTTTTACCAAGAGCGGTTTCAACATATGAATCGCACAATAATCCAAAAAGTTCTGCTATTCTATCCATATTCTCCATAATTAATATCTTCCTATTCTTCGTTTGTTTTTCGAATATATTCAATTGCTTCTTTGCTATGTTCAGGAACACAATATAAACTTAATATATCGATCTTTTCAGTTAAATTTTTTATTATTTCCGATTCATCTGATATTGTTGTTTTTTTACCTGTTGTTTCATCGAAAATAACAATTGCTTTTTCATCGTCTACTTCCATACGTTTAGGTATTTTATGTGGCATTTTTCCAGCAGACGCATCAATAATAAAATGTTGTTCGCCAATTTTTTCTTTTAATTCTTTAGCATTTCTTTTGAAAATTTGTTTATCGGCAGTTGTGGGGTGTGCTTTAGTACTATCAACCCTTGGATATACAATACGTTCTACAATGTTTTTACATGCAGTGTTAGTATTGACATTTTCCTTCAAGAGCTGAATAACTATACAGTCATCCCATTTTAAATATTCGTTAACATCGCTAGGATATACACCATTTGGCAAAACTTCTGATAAGGCCTGTGCAAGCATAATATCAAAAAAGCGTCTAGTTCGATGAAAATATACTTGAATGAACATAAAATATCTTGCAAGTACAAATTCTTCAAAAACTTGAACACCACCACTTTTAATGGCTAATCTTGGAATATCATCTTTGTAGCATATGGTAAATGAAGATAACAAGCGTTCTGCATCGTATGTGCCATACTTTACACCGCAATAATACGAATCTCTTAAAAGGTAATCCATTTTATCGCAATCCAATTCGCTATCCATAAAACTTTTTAGAAAAGTGAATTCTGAATTTGGCCCTGTATCTTTTCCCGTATAAATATCGCAAATCAGCTTTGGAGTAATATCATAGTCTTCACCATATTGTTCCACAAAATTGTCCCCGATATCATTTATTATATCTGCGATTTCGGTATTCATAATAATTTCGGTGGTGTAATCCTCGTGTTCCTCTTTATCTTCTGGGAACAAACCTTCTGAAGCATGTGAAAAGGGTGCGTGTCCAATATCGTGTGTTAGTGCAATAAGACGCAAAATCTGTTCATGCCATGCTTGTTTTTCTTTAGAAAACTTATCAGGGAAATCATTAACTGCATTCCTATATGCACGAGTAACCAAATGCATTACACCCAATGAATGTCCAAAACGAGTATGCTCTGCTCCATGATAAATATAGTAGGTCATTGCGAGTTGTTTTATATTTCGCAATCTTTGAAAAGGTAGAGAATTTATAATTTTATTTTCATACTCACGCACTTCAATAAAGCCGTGTATTGGGTCACGATACTTGTCTGTTTTCAAAGGGTATCCTCCTTGGGTGAAAAATATTATAACATATCTATAAACTGAAATCAACCACTGTATTGGTATTTAAGGTGTGCCACGAGGCTAAAATGCCTAATCATTTGTTCTCATAATTATATATCGTATATTTACAACATTTTGTGACAAAAATTGCATAATTTTCTTTCCAATAAACAATATAAATAATTTTGCTAATTTTTTATAAATATGACTTGACATTTACTCCTTTCAGAGTGATATATAGACACGCTGAAAGGAGGTTTTTTATGACAACAATTGAAAATCTGTACTATGGAAACATAGTCCCTGCTGAAAAGGGCATCAAGCGAGGGAGCGAGTATTCCAAACTTTTGAATCTTGCTGCACGGAACGAAGAAAAGTTATCTGCAACGCTAACAAAAGAACAGAAAGTTCTGTTTGAAAAGTACAAGGAGTGTTGTATGGATATGTACGGTATGGCAGAGCTTGAAGCGTTTGTGTCAGGGGTGAAATTAGGTGTAAATATCATTGTTGAAACTTACACCGACAGTTCACAAAATTTCAAAGAGATATAGGGGAAAAGTGTAAAAGCAAAGCGTTAATAAAACATCAGGCAGTGCACGAGAATGCACTGCCCTTTGTTTTGTTCGTTTTAGAAAAGTTGTCCTGGAAGTTTCAATTTTTCT
>JAZSDZ010000128.1:0-2367 GCA_045531435.1 Candidatus Fimenecus sp. | reverse complement strand
TGAATTTTAGCTTTTACACACTCACTGATGGCTCTGTCTTCAAGAGCTTTTTCCGGTGTTGTCCCGTTAAAATCCGTCTGCCAGAAATCCTCGTCAACCTTGGCGTTGAACTCAGAAATGTAATAATTTATAACATTTGCCCTTTGGCGAGCCTTGAAATAGTCAAACTCCTCCTGTGTTACTGTTTCACCGTTGACAACAGCTACCGTTGTGACTGCTTCGTCCTCGGCACACGAACACAAGAGAAATAAAAAAGCTGAAATTAAAATCAAAATAGTGCGGACTGTTTTCATAGGCACACCTCCTGCCGAAATTATATATCACCGCTCCGACAATTGTCAACAACGATAATTACGACATCGCTGCGGACGAAGAATATATCCTTCCTTATGGATAAAAAAGGTGTCTGGTCGCTGTCGCCTGCGTATGATGTCACTTTTTAGTACAGAAAATAAAGGTTTTGCGCTTGATTTCAAGCGTTTTCTCAGTATGTTTTCGGACAGTTCTTTCGTAATGTCATATTAAAGCTATAATCATTTACTTTTGCGCGCAAAGAATGTTTTGGGTTTGGTTGAGAATACCGATAATGAACCAACCCACAATGAAGATGATTTGCCATTTTAACAGTTTTTAAGCATCAAAGGCAGGGACAAAAATCCCTGCCTTGCACTTTATATATAAATTATCTCATTGCAAATAATCTCTTTTACCCTTGCCTCAATATTCTGCACACGGCATACCCATTCCATCTGATTATCTTTTTTCAGTTGTTCGGTTACGCCTTCAGCCTTTTTCATCTGCTCAACGAGTGTATCAAACATCTGCTGTGCCTGCTTTTCTACTTCAGCACAGTGTTGATAAAGTTTTCCTTGTGTAAGCAGGGTTGTAAATAACACTTTCTTGTGATTGAAAAGATAATCCTTATG
Source organism: Candidatus Fimenecus sp. (assembly GCA_045531435.1). GTDB lineage: Bacteria > Bacillota > Clostridia > Oscillospirales > Acutalibacteraceae > Fimenecus. The sequence continues at coordinate 1,441 of JAZSDZ010000128.1, read as the reverse complement.
TAACAGACCCCATTTGCCGAGCATGATATTTGCTTCTTCGGGTGAGCGTGTTAAATTCGGGATTTTGAAATCTCCAACCTGTCTGTATGTAGCGCCGTTATGTTCAAATGATAATTTCATAATTCTTGCCTCCTTAATGCTCACTTTTATCAATGATTTTCAGTAACAGCTCATCAACATCCTCTGTAGGTAAATCCTCACTCAAAAGCATATTTCTGAACTCATTCATACCGTTGATAAGTAAGTTACACTCAAAATCCGTAAACTTAATTTTTGTTTTTCTTTCCATAACAAAATCTCCTGTTACCTGGTAATTTCATTTTACCTTATAACGGGAGGTTAGTCGAATGTGCGGATTTTAATTTCGGTAGCCGCTACTGAAATTAAGGCTATTTTTCCACAAAAGATTCATATGTAAATCTTGCTCCAAGTCTGAAGCCTGATATAAAACTGTCAGCATTGCTTGTTGCTGAAAACTCAATGTAAGCACTGACATAGTTTTGAAAAAATTCCTTATTCTCACCGGTAAGTCTCGCTATAAGCTGTTCTTCTTTTTCGGCGAGGTTGCTCAGTTTCTTCTTAAGCTACAAAGTTGTAATGAATCACAACTCTCTGTGTCTTGTTTTTACCCTTGCCCTCTGCCTCATAAACATCACTATGGTCAAGGAGCTCGTGAATGAATAGCATTGTAATTGCATCAATAAGAGATAAGAAAACCGCCTCACTTGCAGTGAAACGGTTTTTTGAATACATAAAATGCAGATGAGAAAAAGGCAAACAGGAGATTATTTCTGAATCAGTATCAGATTTCATTAAAAACTCAATAATATTAATGATACTCCAACCTTTTTCAAGTTATCCTAAAGCTACCATACTGAAAACGAGAGCGAACAGTGCTACTGTTTCACAGAGACCGACAACAGTAATGTACTGAGAAAAGCCTTTTCCTGTTTCAGCTAAAGCATCTGCACCTGCAGAACCTGCTTTACCTTGAACAAAAGCTGAAACTGCCATTGCAAGACCTGATGCAATACCGAGACCGAAAAGAAAAGCAGGGTCTGCGGTGGCTGACTTCATCTGTTGCATAAGAAGAAAGCCGTAAATAGTCTGTGTAAGGGGAGCACCTGCAAAAACCGTAAGAATGAAAGGTGCTGCCTTATTGCTCATATAACACTTTTTCCACGCACCGATTGATGCCTGACCTGCGATACCGATGCCGATTGCAGAACCGATAGCGGCGATGCCCATTGCTAATGCTGTACCTAATAAACCTAAATTCATAGTAATTCTCCTTTTTTAGTCAATTTGTTCTTTAAATGGTTTGAATTTGTGTCCGCTCCAGGACATATCAAGATGTGATGAGAATTCCAAAGTGTTCAGTCTGATTCCGTGAACAATAACAGACAGAACATTCAGTATCATATTAAGTCCGTGTCCGAAT
>JAZSDZ010000104.1:0-5675 GCA_045531435.1 Candidatus Fimenecus sp. | reverse complement strand
TTTGAGCAATTTCGCAACTCGTCGTAAGAAACGCCATCAATGAATACACAAGCTGTATTTCCTTTGATATACTTTTCCATTTTAAGTGAAGCCATTTCTGCCATAAGCTTTTTATTTTCTGTTTTAAGAATTGCAAGTTCATTCTGTATTCTCTCAACAGACTCTGCGATTTCAAATCGCTTTGCTGAAAGCATATTCATAACAGATTTATTTGTCATATGAAGAATCTGATAATCATTAAGAGCCAAAGCACCACAAATCATTTCAATTCGGGTGCCCTTTTTATATGGAATGAATGAAAGAATTTTGATAATGCCGATTTCACCTGTATTAGCAACATGAGGAGCACAGCAGGCACAAAGGTCATAATCCTCAATTTCAATAAGTCGCACACCTTCGGTAATATCAAGCTTACTGCGATAATCGTACTCAGGCAATTCCTCAGGTGTAGGATAAATAGCTTTCACACTCTTGTTATCATAAATTGCCTTATTGGATTTTAATTCAACTTCTCTTATGTTTTCTTCAGTCAAAGGACCGTCAACATCAAGAGTAATGAGAGAATCATTCATATGAAATCCCACATTGTTATAACCAAAAAGGCTATGAATGACACCTGAAACAATATGCTCACCTGTATGATTCTGCATTCTCGAAAAACGGATTCCCCAATCAAGCTGACATTTCACTTCTTCATTTTCATTGAATGATTTGTTAACCTTGTGGTAAATTACATCATTCTTAATCTGCACATCAAGGACATCTGCATCCCCTATTTTACCTTTGTCAGCATCCTGTCCGCCACCTTCAGGGAAAAAAGCAGTTTCATTAAGAACAACAAGATATGCATCGTCTTTTTCCTCACAGGAAACAACAGTTGCAGAAAAATCCTTCATATATGAATCATTTTCGTATAATTTAATTGTGTGCATAATAACACCTCATTTAAAACAATATCGGCGGGGTCAAGACCCCGCCCTACCTTAGTTATTTTTTGTTAGGCAATCTCGTCACAAACTAAACCTACAAAATAAACTATTTTATACTTTATTAGCTGAACCAAAGAGTTCAATTTTCTCACGAACTGTTGCCTTGATTGCTTCGCAACCAGGTGCTAAAAGCTTTCTTGGGTCAAAGCCCTTGCCCTGAAGGTCCTTACCTTCTTCGATATACTTTCTTGTTGCTTCCTGGAATGCAAGCTGACATTCAGTATTTACGTTGATTTTTGAAACACCAAGAGAAATAGCCTTCTGAATCATTTCAGCAGGAATACCTGTACCACCGTGAAGAACGAGAGGCATTGTACCTGTCTTTTCCTGAACTGCTGCAAGTGTTTCGAATGAAAGACCTGCCCAGTTTTCAGGGTATTTACCGTGGATATTACCGATACCTGCTGCAAGCATTGTAACACCAAGGTCAGCAATCATCTTGCATTCTTCAGGGTCAGCACATTCACCTGCACCAACAACACCGTCTTCTTCACCACCGATTGAACCAACTTCTGCTTCAATTGAAAGACCTTTTTCTTCACAAATTGCAACTAATTCCTTTGTCTTTTCGATATTTTCATCGATTGGATAATGAGAACCGTCGAACATAATTGAGCTGAAACCTGCTTCAATACAAGCCTTTGCACCTTCGTATGAACCGTGGTCAAGATGAAGAGCAACAGGAACTGTAATATTAAGTTCGTCAAGCATACCTTCAACCATACCTACAACTGTCTTGTAGCCACACATATATTTACCTGCGCCTTCAGACACACCGAGGATAACAGGAGAATTCATTTCCTGTGCAGTGAGAAGAATTGACTTTGTCCATTCAAGGTTATTGATATTGAACTGACCTACTGCGTAATGACCTGCTTTTGCTTTTGTAAGCATTTCTTTTGCATTTACTAATGGCATAATTTTATACACTCCTATAAATTTTTATCGCAAATATTATATATCACCTATGCTTAAATGTCAACAAATTAACAAAATAAACTGCATAGAATAGTATAAGTCGGAGAGTATAATCTGACTTGTGTATGAGGTGGTATTTTGAAAAGATATTTTTCCAGTATTTTATGCAGTAATGGTTACTGCTGTGCATATAATACAATCTACAAAAAAGACCCTACGGCAAAGGTTTATATGGTAAACGGTGATGATTATGAAAGAGCAGTTTTCTTCTCCCATATGGAGTCTTTACTTAATGGTTATAAAATTACAGCTTTCAATCCTTTTTATGACGAGTCAACCGATGGAATTTATATTGAAAATCTGAATACATACATATTGTCCGATGGCGGATACAATAAATTATACCCGATTTTGCCACATATATGGGAAAAAGAAATTAAATGTTCAAATGATAAATTTTATCCCGTTGACATTCTCCGTCAAGTGCTTATTCACAGGGCTAAAGAAAGTAAATGTTATGGTGAAGCCTGTGTATTACTGAAAAAAGCCTCTCTTATAAAAGAAAGGCTACACGGTGAATTATCACCATATCTTAATGAAGACAGAATTGTAAGTTTTGTACACAGATTTTTTTCGCATAATATGAAAAAATCTTCCGAAAGTGGTAAAGGTGAAATCCGTCTTTTGTCCTCCCCTACTCCATTAGGCTTTCATACCCATTACGACACCATTTATAATATTTGTGACAAGACGATAAATATTGTTGACGAAGCGGGTTTTATAGGCTCAATCATCCTATCCGTCATTAAGAATTATGCACTTAAACAAAAATTCAATATAATCGGCAGTCCTGCACATTTCAACAATAACTTTTTTCAATTTTTAATGTTTCCAACAGAAAAATTATGCCTTTGCATATCCGACAATGTTCATTCACTGCCATTCACAGCAAATGAAACTATCAATGCATCACGATTTTTAACAAAACCAGATATCCTTATGAATCGTAAAACAGAAATTTTACTTACTGTAGAAAAAAATATTCTTGAAAAAGCAATAGTGCAGATTTACGAAGGCAGAGACGAAAGATTTAAAAGCAACCATCTGACAAGCGGTTTTTCAGAGTCTGAAGAAGCGAAAAACAACGCAAAAAAATTAGCAGAAAAAATATTAAATTAAAAATGACGAGGTGTAAAACCCCGCCATATAATCATATATTCAAATTACCATTCCTGAATTACTTCCGGATTTTCAAAGATTTCATCCATTCTCTTCATAAATGGAATTACATCGTTGAATGCACCTATTCTGTGGTCAAATGTAAGTGTAACAGGAAGCATTTTTCTTGTCTTTAAGTCGATTTCACCTTTTTCATTTCTGTATGCGAAATCCTTTTCAATGAATCCACCAACACCCATCATAAATACCTGTGGATAAAGAAGTGGTGATGTTGTTTCAAATCCGCGAAGGCCATCATAAAGACCTGCCCAGTTTGAGAAGCAAACAGTACCTTCGTTAAGGTGATAGTATTTAAGTCCCTTATCACCATCTGTTGCGTTTTTACCAAGGAATGCAGAAATAGATGCAATTTTATGCTTACCAACTACGCCTGCAATACTCTGAGCAATAGTTCTCTTAATTTGTCCCTTAAGCAAAAATCCCACAGTTCTCTGTGCAACAAGGTCACCAAGAACACCGTCAATGTCAGTGTTTTTCATCTTGTATGTCATTACATCAATTTCTTCCTGAAGCTCCTGAAGATTCTTTTCTTCACAGCTACAAATCTTTACAGGGAATGTATCACCACTATCAAGCATAACAGGCATAGAAATATCAATATGCTTTTTGATTGTAAGTGTTCCGCAACAACGGATATAGTTGAAATCAATGTGAGAATTAAGTCTTGGAGCAGCCTTAAGACCCTCAACCATTGCCATCATAATAATTGTGTTGAATGACAACTTATATCCACAAGTTTCCTTTAACTTTTTGTATTCTTCCCACATATCAGTAACATCAATCTCATAAGCATATGCTGCCTGTGGCTGATTTCTCTGATTTTCTGTAAGAACATATCCGTTCATTCTTCTTTTTATATTATTAAAATATTCAATCTTGTCCCCTGGTTCAGGTTTATTTAATGCTGCATCTAAAAATTTTCTTTCTCTCATTATTATCATCCTTCAAAAATTCCAATTTGATGTAATTATACCAAATATGACAATACTTGTCAACGAAACGACATATGAATAATTTGTAAATTTTCGGAGAAGATATCCACAACGAAAGGATTGATTTTATGGCTGAACGCATAGGAAAACATACAATTCTGTTACCATCAAAGCCATCTGTTCTGGGATATGCTTCTGTCGTTGGAAAAGCCGAAGGTGAAGGCCCACTTGCCAAGGAATTTGACAAGGTCTATGACGACGACACAATTGATGGTTGTCCTACTTGGGAAAAAAGTGAAAGTGCATTACACAAGGAAGCAGTTTCACGAGCAATCACAAAATCAGGTTTTTCTCCCGAAGATATTGACCTTATTATGGCAGGAGATTTACTCAACCAATGCATCGGCACATCATTTGGCATCAGAGAAATGCAGATTCCGTTTTTAGGACTTTACGGTGCTTGTTCAACAATGGCACTTTCTATGGCATTGGCATCGGTTTTAGTCGATTCACAAGTTGCAAACAAGGCAGTTGCATCTACTTCTTCACATTTTGCCTCTGCTGAAAGACAATTCCGCCTACCACTTGAATACGGCGGACAGCGACCCCCTTCTGCACAACGAACTGTTACAGGTTCAGGTGCAGCAGTTATATCGCAGAACAAAACAAACACACCTGTAATAGAAGCTGTAATCTTCGGTAAAATTATGGATTTTGGCATTAAAGATGCCAATAATATGGGTGCTGCCATGGCCCCGGCTAATGCTATAATTGGACCATAAAAGTAGTATAAAAAGTATCAAAATTGTTATTCCAGATGTTTGTTTACAAGTATGTTTGTATGTTTGTAAATGGCTTAACAGAGCCATTTGTAAACATTTTGTTAACTCTATTGACAAACATTTTTCTTGAGTTATCATATAAGTACAGGAGTAACAATTTAATATTTTTATACCGCTTGGTCCGTAAAGTAAAAACGATGATAACACCACTGTATTCTTCAAAGTATTTTGCATGGTAAAAAGGTATGAACAATGTTTTTAATTCTACGGATTTAGCAAATCGTTTGTCCGATTTGCACAGTTTGGGTTTTCAGAACTGCGATAAAAACTCGCTTAAAAATCTTGACGACCTAGACTTAGTTGGTTATGCCTTTCCGGGCAAAATTGACAAGTACCTTGACGATGTGGTGAATCCATATCTGTTCAAGGTGGACGATGTAACGGTTAAAATGGAATTCAACTGTGAAGGACAAAAGTTTTCTGATACTTTGTCCAAAATTATTCAATTCCATTAACTGTTACCAACAAGGCGGTATAGTAATCTTTTCAACTTACCGCCTTCATATTACATATATGGAGGCTTTTTTCATGCATAAAAAATATGACAAATACTTGGACAACCCTGACAAGAAGGTTGAATCAGTCAAGGTGGCATTGTATCTTCGATTATCCCGTGATGATGGTGACAAAAGCGAAAGCAACTCAATCACAAACCAACGCAACATTTTAACATCTTATGTTGAGCAGATTCCTGAATTCAAAATTCATGATATTTATACCGACGATGGGTTTTCAGGCACAAACTTTAATCGTCC
>JAZSDZ010000025.1:0-46002 GCA_045531435.1 Candidatus Fimenecus sp. | reverse complement strand
TTCTTCACAATAATCACACATTGAACAAATATGCTTTCCAGTACCTTCTTTTATACATGAAGGTGCATCAACTACTATTATTTCACCATATGTATGCTCTCTGCCATAATGGTAATGGATTGTTGCATTTGTCAAATCACTATTATAGGCACCTATTTCAATTGATTGCCAATCAACAGGTAATCCATAATAGTAAACATCTGTTAATGCTGAACAATATTGAAATGCATAATCATCAATTGTTGTTACACTTAATGGAAGAATTATATTTTGTAAACTTGAACAATTATAGAATGCATAAGAACCAATTGATATTACACTATCAGGTATTACTATACTTTCAAGGCTTGAACAACCATAAAAGGTATCATTTTCAATACTTGTTAATTTTTCAGAAACTTTTACACTCTGTAAACTTGAACAATTATAGAATGCAGAAGAACCAAGTGATATTACACTATCAGGAATTACTATGCTTTTTAATAATGAACAATCATAAAATGAATACCAACCAATTGATGTTACACTATCAGGTATTACTATACTTTCAAGGCTTGAACAACCACTAAATGCACTGTCTCCAATTGACGTTACACCATCAGGGATTGATACGGCTTTTAAAGAATTACAATTTCTAAAAACTCCAGAACTAATTTCAGTTACACCTTTAGGTATCGTAATACTTTCAAGGCTTGCACAATTATAAAATGCAGAGGACCTAATATATTTTACCTTTTCGGGAATGGTTATATTTTTTAATTTTGTACAATTATAAAAAGCAGAATAACCAATTGATGTTACACCTTCAGGAATACTTACACTTTCAAGGTTTGTACAATCAATAAATAAATAACTTGAAATTGATTCCAATTGGCTTGGAAGTATTACACTTTTTAAGCTTGTACATTCTTTAAATGCATAACTATCTATGCTTGTCACACTGTCAGGAATTGTTATACTTTTTAATCCTACACAATGAGAAAAAGCATAACCTCCAACCGTTGTTATATTCGATGGGATTGTAAAGCTTTCTAATCCAATACAGTTTTCAAATAAATAATTACTGATTTCAGTTACTTTTTCAGGAATTGCAACATTCTTAAGACTTGTACAGTCAGAAAGTGCATAATCACCGATTGTAGTCAAGCCCTTACCTAATGTAATATCAGTTAACCCTGTACAACTATAAAAGCCTCTTACTCCGATTGTTGTAACACTATCAGGTACAACAACTTCAGTCAGACCCCTACATGCACGGAATGCCTCTTCACCTATTGTCAACAAACCGTCAGGTAAATCAACGATTAACAATCCGGTACAGTTTTTAAATGCAGCTGTACCAATTGAAGTTACTGTGTCAGGAATTTCCACACTGGTTAATGTAGTGTTACTCTCAAATACACTTGCACCAATTGATGTTACTGTGTATTCATCAAGAACTGACGGAATAACCAACTCTGTCGCTGAGCCTGTATAACCTGTGATTTCTACTGTTTTATCAGCTTCAGAAATTACGGTATATTCGTAGTCACCACTTGTTATCGCCAATGATGGAACTGAAATTATAAACACCATCATTATTGATAATATGAATACAAGGAGCTTATTGGATTTTTTCATAATTTTCATCTCCTAAAAACAATATACAAAGTCATTATAACATTAATTTACAGTTTTTTCAAGAAAAACGGTGAAATATGTAAAAAGAGGTTCTTTAACTTGCTAAGAATGACTATTAAAATCAAATTATATTTTATCAAAACAAAAGCGGAGTCATCAAGACCCCGCTATGCTATTCGTATTCAGTTTATTTTGTGCCGAAGATTCTGTCACCTGCGTCACCAAGACCAGGAACAATGTACTTATGCTCGTTGAGTTTTTCATCAAGTGCTGCACAGTAAATTTCAACATCAGGATGAGCGTCAGCAAGAGCCTGCATTCCTTCAGGTGCTGCGATAATACCCATAAATTTGATTGATTTTGGCTTGTACTGCTTAATCTGTGCGATTGCATCAATTGCAGAGCCACCAGTTGCAAGCATTGGATCAAGAACGATTACTTCACGTTCCTCAATATCTGATGGTAATTTACAGTAATATGGAACAGGAAGTGCTGTTTCCTCATCTCTGTACATACCAATATGGCCAACCTTTGCAGATGGAACAAGTGAAAGAACACCGTCAAGCATACCTGTACCTGCACGAAGAATTGGAACAAAGGCAAGTGTTTTACCTGAGATAACCTTTGTCTTTGCCATAGCGACAGGAGTTTCAACCTCAACTTCAACAAGTGGAAGGTCACGAGTTGCTTCATAACACATAAGTGTTGCGATTTCAGAAACAAGTGCTCTGAACTCCTTTGAGCCTGTATTTTTATCTCTTAAAAGAGTGAGTTTATGCTGAATAAGTGGATGGTTAGTAATAGTAATGTTTGCCATTTTTTATTCCCCCCAAAAAATCATTGGATTTATTTCATTAATAATTATATACCCATATTTTACAATTTACAAGATTTTTTATGAATTTTCTATCTCCATAATCTGGTCAATTCTTCTTTGGTGTCTTCCACCTTCAAATTCTGTTTCTAAAAACACATCAACAAGTTCCAATGCAAGACCAACGCCAACAACACGACCACCCATACAGAGTGCATTTGCATCGTTGTGCATTCTTGTAAGCTTTGCACTGAAATAATCTGAACAACAAGCTGCGCGAATCCCCTTTACCTTGTTTGCTGCCATTGAAATACCGATTCCTGTGCCACAACAGAGAATTGCCTTTTCACATTCACCGCTTGTAACCTTTTCACAAGTTGCTTTTGCAATTGGAGCATAGTCAATTGATTCAGCTGAATATGTGCCACAATCAATGTAATCAACACCTTTTTCTTGGAGGTGCTTTTTTATTGCCTCTTTTAATTCAAATCCACCGTGGTCTGCGCCTAATGCTATCATATTTATTCCCCTTTTAAAATTATTTCTTTAACTTGAGTTCTCTTTCTGCCTGAGGTAATCTCAGATAAAAAGGAACAAGATTCGCTGAATTAATTGGTTCTTCACCATTTTTGATTTTTTCTTCTGCCAAAAATCCTACACTTGAGCCGTGCACATAACGGATTTTTTCATCTGCAACTTCACAATCCTGGATAATTTCGCAAAGTCTTTCATAACATAAAATTGAGCCATCACCAATGAAAACAACTTTTTTATTAAACTGTTTAAGTTCTTCACCTAACTCGTCAATCAAAATTGCTTTATCTTCACAAAGACGAACACCGTTATTAAAAATTGCAGTATAAACCTGATTACATCTCGCGTCCATAACTGCACAGGCAATTACATCTTCTTTTTTCAAGGGCACGGCAATAGCTTCGAGTGTTGAAACAGCCATACACTTTTTACTGAGTGCGTCTGCCATTCCCTTAACAGATGCAATTCCGATTCGGACACCTGTAAATGAACCGGGACCATTTGTAATTGCAAACAAGTCAATATCTTTAATTAAAATATTACTGTCATTTAATGCTCCTTCAACCATAGGCATCAATGTCTGACTATGTGTAAGTCCGTTATTTATAAACTTTTCCGATAAAATTTTGCCATTTTCAGTTATAGCAACGGACGCAGTAATCGATGAAGAATCAACTGATAGAATTTTCATATTTCTTCGCCTCCGTCAATAGTGATTATGCGTTGATTATCACTTTCGCCTCTTTCAATTGTAACTCTTATAGTATTTTCCGGCAGAGCATTTTCAATATTCTCGCTCCACTCTACTGCGAGAACACCACCCGCCTCATAAAAATCATAAAAGCCACTTGAATAAAGGTCATCCCAACTCTCAACACGATACATATCGAAATGGTACAATGGTGGGTTTCCACCATAATCATTCACAATTGCAAAAGTAGGACTACTAACCTCCTCGTTTACACAAAGAGCCTTTGCCAAACCTTTTGTAAAAGCAGTTTTACCCATTCCAAGACCACCAAAAAATGCAACAACAGTTCCACCCTTAAGTGTTTTAGCAAGTCTTTCACCTAATTCAATTGTATCTTCTGCACTGTTTGAAACAAATTTCTGCATACCCACACCACTATATTTTTTATCTTTTTTATTTTAACAAAATGCGTGTTATTTGTCAATTTGTATATATTCACAATAACACTTAAATTCAAAACATATATTTGAAGTCACAATATATAATTTCCTGCAAAAATCAAGCAATTTTGCAGGAAAAGTTGTCAAAAATGAAAGTCACTCTTTAATTTTTGTCATATTTAACAAATTAAAGCGTTAAAATTATATTATATTTTTCATTATTGATAATTGAAAAAAACACACATGTTATGGTATTATTTTTTACACTGATACCAATATTTATTGGTATAGATAATCCGGAGGTTTTATTATGAATAGTTACATTGACAGAATACTCAAAAGAGTAGAAGAACGCGATGGCGACAAAAAAGAATTTATGCAGTGCGTAAGAGAAGTTTATGGTTCTCTTGAAAAAGTTATTGAAGCACATCCTGAATATGAAAAGTACGATATTCTTGGCAGAATGGCTGAACCAGAAAGAACAGTCCGTTTTAGAATTGCTTGGGTTGATGATAAAGGTCAGACTCAGGTAAATCGTGGTTGGCGTGTACAGTTTAACTCAGCTATCGGCCCATTCAAAGGTGGTCTTCGTTTCCACCCAAGTGTAAATGCAAGTATCGTTTACTTTCTTGGCTTTGAACAGACATTCAAAAATGCACTTACAGGTCTTCCTATGGGTGGTGCAAAGGGTGGTTCTGACTTTAACCCTGTTGGTAAGAGTGACGGTGAAATCATGAGATTCTGTCAGGCATTTATGACAGAGCTTCAGCGTCATATCGGTTCAAGCATTGACGTTCCTGCCGGTGACATCGGTGTTAGTGGTAAGGAAATCGGCTTCCTTTTCGGTCAGTACAAGAGAATTGTTGGTGCATTTGAAAACGGTGTTCTTACAGGTAAGGGCATCACATACGGTGGTTCACTTGTTCGTCCTGAAGCAACAGGTTATGGTGCTATTTACTATACAAATGAAGTTCTTGCTCACGACAACGAAAACATCAAGGGTAAAACATTTGCAGTTTCAGGCTTCGGTAACGTTGCTTGGGGTGCTATTAAAAAGATTGCAGAACTCGGTGGTATTCCTCTTACACTTTCAGGTCCTGATGGATATGTTTATGACAAAGATGGTATTGTAACAGAAGAAAAAATTAACTATCTTCTTGAAATGCGTGCATCAGGCAGAGACAAGGCTCAGGATTACGCTGATAAGTTTGGTGCAGAGTTCTTCCCAGGACAGAAACCATGGGGTGTTAAGGTTGACATTGCTCTTCCATGTGCTACACAGAACGAAGTGACTCTTGAAGAAGCAAAGAAAATTGTTGCAAACGGCACAAAATACTACATTGAAGTTGCTAACATGCCAACAACAGCAGAGGCTGTTGAATACTTCCTTAAAAATGGCGTAACAGTTGCTCCATCAAAAGCAGTTAATGCTGGTGGTGTTTGTGTTTCAGGTCTTGAAATGAGCCAGAACAGCCAGAGACTTGCATGGACAGCTGAAAAGGTTGATGAAATGCTTAAATCTTCTATGAAGAACATTTATGATATTTCAGTTGCTGCTGCTGAACGTTACGGCTTAGGATATGACCTTATTGCAGGTGCTAATATTGCCGGTTTTGAAAAAGTTGCTGATGCAATGGTAGCACAGGGTGTTTATTAATCCTGAATATAGCAAAAAATTACCCTCGTACAACTCAGTACGAGGGATTTTTTTGTCTGTCGTGTATTAAAATATTATTAAGACCAAAAACACATTCTTTTATTATTCGTGAAATCTCAGGAATTGGTTTTTTACAACCATCCTCCAACCATTCGGTGCTTATGGCATTAATACCACTAAGATAATACATCATCACATATTTTCTATCCTCTTGCGGATAATTAAATCTTTCAAGGATCGGGTTAAATATATTTTCAAACATTCTTTGATACATATCGTCTAAACCAAATGATTTTCCATTTAAAACAACAGTTACAAATACTTCTTTGTTATCTCTGATATATGTCAGATATGGAACAAGGTATTTATCACTTATAAAATTCAAATTATCCATTTCACAACTAGAAAAATCAAATGATAAGTCATTCCTGTTAACAGAAAAGTATGAAGTAAAATCATCAATCAAATATCGTGCTGTTTCTTCAAGCAAATCACCAATATTTTCATAATGAAGATAAAATGTAGAGCGATTTACTTCAGCCTTTTTGCACAATTCGCTTATTGTAATGTATTCAAATGGCTTCTTTTTCAATAAAGAAATCAACGCAAGGTCCATCTTAACTGCAGTATTAAAATATTTACTTTTTGACTTATTCACTATAATGCTCCTTGCATTCAAAATTTATTTTAAATTATTTTTCACTTATTTCACGAGCAAGTTCAACAATCTCAAATGCATATTTTGCTTTGCCATGTTCAAGCATTTTTTTATAAATCGGATAGTTGATTCCGCAACAAATAAAACCAATAATTCCTATGATAATTCCAAGGACCATAGTGGCAACACCACTACCGATAACCTGCATAGCAAGGCACATACCTGTACCAACAATAAGAGATGAAATAATTCCAAAGGAATAAGTAAATACCGTAGCAGGCATTTTTGCTTTTTTATCTAATTTCTTTAAAGCAATAATTTTTGAATTATCCTTTGGTGCGTATTCTTTTGCAATTGATTCTGCCAAAATTTTATCTGTGTTCATATTATGAACCTCCTTCTTCATTTTTCAATATAATTTTATAAAAAAACAGAGGTTAATTGAACAACAACAAAATGAAAAAGTGTTTATTTTTCATAAAGCAATGGCACGAAAAAGCAGAACTGAAAATCAGTTCTGCTTCTATGTTTTATTTATTTCTTAAGTGCTACTGCAGCTTTACATTTTGCAACAATATTTGCTGCATCAAGCCCAAACTCATGAAGAAGCTGTACTGCAGGACCTGACTTACCAAATGTATCCTCAACACCTACACGAAGTACAGGAACAGGAACTGTTTCACAAACTACTTCTGCAACTGCTGAGCCAAGACCACCAATTATATTGTGTTCTTCAGCAGTAACAATAACACCTGTTTTCTTTGCACTCTCAATGATGATATCACGGTCAATAGGCTTGATTGTTGCCATATTAACAACTCTCGCATTAATGCCTTCTGTTTTAAGCTCTTCGTAAGCCATAAGCGCTTCATTAACCATAAGACCTGTTGCGATAATTGTAACATCATCACCTTCTTTAAGTACAGAGCCTTTACCAATTTCAAACTTATAATTTTCGTCAAATACTCTTGGTACTGCAAGACGACCAAATCGCATATAAACAGGGCCATCATGTTCTGCTGCAGCAAGAACACAAAGTCTTGCTTCTACATCATCAGCAGGATTGAGAATTACCATACCCGGAATTGTTCTCATAAGACCGATATCCTCACAGCACTGATGACTTGCACCGTCTTCACCAACAGAAATACCTGCGTGAGTTGCGCCGATTTTAACATTAAGGTGAGGATAACCGATTGAGTTTCTTACCTGTTCAAATGCACGACCTGCAGCAAACATGGCAAATGATGATGCAAAAACTGTATATCCCGATGCTGCAAGACCTGCGGCAATACCCATCATATTGCCTTCTGCAATACCACAGTCAATAAACTTTTCAGGGTGTTCCTTTTTAAACATTCCTGTCTTTGTAGCAGCAGCAAGGTCTGCATCAAGAACAAGAACTTTAGCGTCTGTATTTCCTAATTCAACAAGTGCTTTACCATAAGCATCTCTTGTTGCTGTTTTGATTACTTCACTCATTTTGCTGCCTCCAATTCATTAAGTTTTGCAGTAAGTTCTGCTACTGCAGTATTGTAAAGTTCTTCATTTGGTGCTGCGCCATGCCAGTTAACTGCATTTTCCATATAAGAAACACCTTTACCCTTAACTGTCTTTGCAATAATTGCAGTTGGTTTACCTTTACAATTCTTTGCATTTTCAAATGCTGTTTCGATTTCATCAAGGTTATTACCGTCAATTTCGATTGTATTAAAACCAAAAGCAGTAAATTTTTCAGGAATTGGATATGGTGAGTTAACTTCTTCAACAGTACCATCAATCTGAAGGTTATTGTTATCAACTATTACCACAAGATTGTCGAGTTTCTTTGCATTCGCAAACATTGCTGCTTCCCAAACCTGACCTTCTTCAATTTCACCATCACCAAGAATTGTATAAACTCTTGTATCTTTTTTATCGTATTTTGCAGCAAGCGCCATGCCCACTGCAGTTGAAATTCCCTGACCAAGTGAGCCCGTACTCATATCAACACCAGGTACACATTTCATACTTGGATGTCCCTGAAGGTATGAATCTGATTTACGAAGTGTCTTAATATCTTCTGTTGGGAAGAAGCCTTTAAGAGCAAGTGTTGCATAAAGAGCAGGTGCTGCGTGACCTTTTGAAAGTACAAAACGGTCTCTGTCCTCCCATTTTGGATTTGCAGGGTCAACCTTCATCTCTACATTGTAAATATAAGCCATAAGTTCTGCAATAGAAAGTGAGCCACCCGGATGTCCTGCCTTTGCATTGAAAATACCTTCTAACAAGAGAAGTCTTTCTTTTGTTGCAAAAATTTCAAGTTCCTTTTTCAAAGAAGCGTTCATTTTTACTCCCCCTATTTTTTTATTCTTTGTAATCATTCATTATGTATTCAAGTAAGTCTGCAACTGCACCACCATTACAATGACAAGCATGGAATTTAGCAATTTCGTGCATTGCTTTCGGTGCTTGTCCGCAACAAGCAGGCAAACCAACTGTTTTTAACATATCATAGTCATTGAAATAGTCACCAATTGCAGCTGTGTGACTATGTTTAACACCATACATATCAGCAATTTTTATTAATGCTGTGCCTTTATGTACACCCTCATTAAGCATTTCAAAAGATGAGATTGAACTTGACATAAAATTTGCTTTTGTATCAGTTATTATTTCAACATATTTTCTGATTGCTCTGATAAGGTCAGGCATACCAAGGAATATTACCTTACCCCAATTTTCTCTCGGAATTTCATCAATATGTTTACAGTTTTTATAATGTAATTTATCGGCTCTTACCATAACCTTTGCAAAGATTTTTGAATTAAGAGTGTAAATCATTCTGTCAGTTAAAATTTCAATTTCAACAAGCGGAAATCTTTTATATATCTCAAAAACTAAATCCATAGCATGGTCATTTATTGCATCGAATGAAAGCATTTTTTCATTAGCATAATCATATACGCCTGCACCATTGAGAATTACGGCAGGAGTACCTTTGATAGGCAATCTTTCATAATGCTTTCTCATAGACTCAACATTTCTGCCTGATGCCAATGTAAAATGACCATTACACTCATTGACAAAACGACAAATTGCCTCATAATTTCGTTTTGGCAATCTTCTGAATTTATTGTTGAGCGTACCATCAATATCGGACACAACAAGCCAATGTGACAAGTCTTTCTTTTCCATCTCTTGACCCCCTTATATGGATTTAAGCTTACTTAAAAATCTCTTGAAATAATCAGGCAAATCAGATGTAAACTCCAAATATTCACCACTTATCGGATGAATAAATCCAATTTTTATAGCATGTAGGCACTGACCATTAAGGTATGTGCTTTTTTTATCGTTTCCATAGACAATATCCCCTGCTACAGGATGACCAAGATGTGCCATATGTACACGAATCTGATGAGTTCTTCCTGTTTCTAATTTTAAAGAAATATGGGAATATCCTTCAAAATCTTCAATTACCTTATAATGTGTAACTGCATCTTTACTATTCTGATATGTTACACACATTTTTTTACGGTCTTTTGGATTTCTTCCAATAGGAGCATTAACTGTCCCCTCATTTTCTTTAAGATGACCCACAATAACCGCATTATACTCGCGTGTAAAACTATGTTCTTTTATCTGTTCTGCAAGACCCATATGCGCTTTATCATTTTTTGCAACAATCAAAAGTCCACTTGTATCCTTATCAATTCTGTGTACAATTCCCGGACGGAGAACTCCATTTATTCCCGAAAGAGAATTCTTACAATGATAAAGAAGAGCATTGACTAATGTACCACTATAATTACCCGGTGCAGGGTGAACAACCATTCCTCTTGGTTTATTTACAACAAGCAAATGTTCATCCTCATAAACAATATCAATCGGAATATTTTCAGGTTGTGCATCCAAAGGTTTCAACTCACTTGGTAGCATAATAATTTCGTCGTCAACACAAACCTTATACTTTTTGTTTGCCTCTTTACTATTTACAAGAACTTTACCGTTTTCTATAAGCTTTTGTATTGAATTTCTTGAAGCATCAGGGACAAGAACAGACAAAAACTTATCAATTCGTTCTCCTTCAAAATCCTGAGGAACATCAATTAAAATCTCATTCATCATCTTCTACCTGTTCTCATTTTTGTTTTCCTGATATATCTCATAAATAAGCCATATAACAAGAACAATACAACTACATGTTACAAGTATATCAGCAAAATTAAAGATAGCAAAATTAATGAAAAGAGGTTCGATATAATCCACAACAAAACCACGGAAAACTCTGTCAATAAGATTGCCGAACCCACCTGCAATTATGAGTGAAATACAAACATACTCACAATCCACTTTACGCTTCTTCAAAAATAGATATCCAAGTCCAAAGATAATAATAACAAAAGTAAATATTGATAAAATTGTAGTTTTACCACTAAAAGAACCAAAAGCAGCCCCTGTATTTTCGGCGTAATTCAACTGAATAAAACCGTCTATCAAAGGAAGGCTGCCAATCGGTTCGAGATGTTCAATTACAAGTAATTTAATGATTTGGTCAATTGCAACAAGAATTGCAATGATAATTAGAGTAATTACTTGAAGCATTAAAATACCTCGTCTATATTATTTTTTCTTAGAGAAGAAATTCTTAAACAATCCTGACGCATCGTCATCATCGTTATTGTCATCAGCACTTTCACGAACTTTAGTTTCTTCAACTATTTCAAATTTTTCAAACATTGAATCGGAAATTGGTTTATCCTCCTCAAAATCTTCAGAAAAATCAACATTGTTGATATTGAAATTAAAACCTGTTTTTGTTTCAACAGGAGTTTCTTCAACAACTGTTTCAACAGCAGGAGCATCTTCTGGTGCATCTTCAACAACAGGAGCTTCAGGCTCTTCAATCACAACAACATCTTCAACAACTTCTTCGACCTGAACCGGTGCTTCAACAACTATTTCTTCTGCCGGAGCTTCAACACCCTGCTCACTTTTTGCTTCAGCTTCTTCACGGTCAAGCTTTTCATCAACAATTTCAGGAAGCTTATTAATGAGATTAATATGTTCCTTATACATTGAAACAAGTCTCTGTTTGAAAACTGTTGATTCCTTCTGCATCATTTCAAAAACAAGGCTTTCATGAGTAACTTTACGATTTAAGTTACCGAGAATTTCCTTTGATTCAGCAGTAGCATTAACGATAATTTTTTCAGCCTCCGCTTTTGCACTTACGAGAAGAGCTTCAGCTTCTCTTTTCGCACTTGAAAGCATTGCTTCAGATTCATTCTTTGCATTAAGTTCTAACGCTGCAGCATCAGATACAGCATCAGCACGGAGCTTATCAGTTTCACTCTTTACAGATGCAACTTCATTGGCTGCTGTTTCTTTTGCTTCTGCAACAATTTTATCAGCAAGTTTCTGTGCATTAAGGAGTGCCATCTTAAGGCTATCCTCATCAGCACGATATTCTTCAATCTTTTTTGCAAAAACAGTAATCTTCTTAATTAAGTCTGTATTTTCCTTAAACATCTGTTCGTATGAAGCAGATACCTCACGGAAAAAGTTATCTACATCTTCAGCACGGTATGAGCCACGACCAGATGTTTGAAAAGTTTTTTCTTTAATTTTTTCAGGTGTAAGCATTTATATCCTTCCCATTCTGCACTTATGCGATACTATATTTTAAGATTAATCTTTAATTAGAAAAACATTCCGTTGTTTTCGAGTTCGTCAAGCAAATCACCCATTACATCAACATTGTATGGAGTAATAATGAATGTGCTGTTAGCAACACGCTTAATCTGTCCGTTGTTAGCATAAGAAACACCTGTAAGGAAGTCGATAAGTCGACGAGCAATATCCTTACTAACTGATTCAAGATTCAAAACAACAGTTCTCTTTTCATTAAGGTTATCAGCAATTTCACGAACTTCTTCAAATTTTTCAGGTTTAGCAAGTACAACCTGAAGCTGTGCAGTTGTATGTATATTTACAACCTTTTCTTCAGGATTTCTCTGTGCACGACGCTGAGGTCTTGATACCTTTTCTTCCTGTTCTTCAAAGTCATCAGAATTCATAAATGAACCTGTATCCACATCATCATCAGGATAGTATCCATCCTCATCTACATTAACAATATTCTTGATTTTGTCCAAAAAGCTCATTTCAAAAATCCTCCCATTAATATATTCTCGGACCAAAAATTGAAGAGCCGATTCTTACAAGATTTGACCCACATAAAATTGCTTGTTCATAATCTCCCGACATACCCATCGACAGAATATTCATATTTATATTATCTAACTTTTTTGCCTTTATGTCAACATAGATATTGTAGATATTTTCAAAAAATTCACAAAGAATTGTGTTATTTTCGCAAATTGGTGGGATAGTCATTAACCCTTTTACACAAATTTCAGGAATTTCAGAAATGGCATAAAGATTATCCATAAATTCCGATATGGAAAAACCTGTTTTACTATCTTCGTTACCAATGTTGATTTCAAGAAGAACATCAGTAATGATACCTTTTTTGGCTGATTGCTTTGCAATTTCTTTTGCTATCTTAAGAGAGTCAACAGACTGAATCATATCGACCTCACCTACAATTTGCCCTGCCTTATTTGTTTGCAAATGACCAATCAGATGTTTTTCTACACCATCAAGATGCAAATCAGGCTTTTTGCGAAGCATTTCCTGCACACGATTTTCACCAATCATTTTCACTCCGTAATCAAGAGCGTAATTTATAAAAATCGGGTCAACAGTCTTTGTAACTGCCATAAGCTGTATATCACTTGGACTTTTTCCACTTTTTATAGCACTTTCAGCAATCTTCTCATTTATTACATCAAGATTATATTCGATATCAGCCTTACGTTTATCAAGATACGACTTTTCCATTATGTAAATCAACCCCCTCTACAATAACAGCATCGTATTGCTGTAAATATGATGAATCTTTCTCTTCGCATTCAACAATGGAGTATTCTTCAGTAGAAGAAATAATATTTATTTTTCTAAACTGAATGATATTTCCACGCTGAACATAAACACCTTTTTCACCGTCTTTTTCACGGATTGCTTTATTATTCACCTTCATACCTATGTAATCATTTACAATGATTTCAATTTCGTGAATTCGAAGATTTGCCACATCACGATTCATCAGATTACATTTAAGAACAACAGCCACGCTGTCATCTTCTTTTTCACCCTTGCTGACAACTGTACAATTAATCATTCCTACCGAAGTATTAGGAACATTCACTCGGATTGACTTGCCCACAGTAATGTCTCCTGAGTTTTCATATGGAACTGCACAAACAAGATACCAATCAAACTCGTCAACTAATTTTCCCATTACATTTTCAGGGACATCTTGTTTTTTTGCATCAAGTAAAACAGCAATTTCCTTGCAAGTCATTGAAGTAACCTTATTGTAATCCACGAGGTTTTCATAACCATCAGCAGAGCCAATATAATAGCCTGAATTTGGAGATGCTATGGTCTTATAATTCAAGTTGGAACTATTAATTTTAAGAAGTTCTGCTTCTAATTCGGCAATTTTCGCATCAACGGAAAGCTCTTCACCAACTGCAAGTTGTCGTGCTGTAATAGCATCTCGCAAATCTGTGAGGGTATCATCAAAATTACTGCCTATTGATTCTCTTGATGCAGATATGAATGAGATACAGGCATCATCAATCAATTTATTGTATGAAGATGGTGCATTAGTACCGATACCCACACGGTTTTTAAGCTGACTATAATATTCAATTTCCTTTTCAAGCTCATTTATACGTACATATGCTGCAGCACTTTCAGCAGTTGGGAAAACAACTGCAACGCCATCGCCACTTGATACTCTTTTACCATCTTCAGCTATTGAAACAACTGTACCATTTGAATTATCGGTAGTGATATATGTTTCATCTCTTACAATAAAGGCCTCGACTGGAATTACTTCCTGCATATCTCGTTTTAATGCAATTTCGGTTTTATATGGAGATGAATTCATCTGAACTACCTGATAGATGAAATAGAAAATTATGAACGCACCAACAAGTGTATAAATGATATATTTTACCTGGTTTTTATTTAAATTTCCTAAATTAAGATTCATCGTTTTTACCTCCCCATAAAATCTCTTACTATATTAAAAACTGAATTATACATTTCTGAAGAATCATTAAAATCATCGGGATAAATCCAGTTTATATTTTCATTTTTGCGAAACCATGTAAGCTGACGCTTGGCATAATGCCTTGTTTCCTGCTTCAATTTTTCGACACATTTGTCAAGCTCTTTTTCACCTCTGAAATATGGTGCTAACTCCTTATAACCGATTGCCTGACAAGCTGTTGTATCAGAAGATGTGTTGTAAAACTCCTTTGCTTCATCCAAAAGACCATTCTGAAGCATTAAATCAACTCGCATATTTATACGGTCATACAAAACATTTCTGTCACGATAATTTATGCCAAGATAAAGAACATTATAAGGTGATTCCTCCTCACGAGAAATCACTTTTTGCTCGGTCATAGTCTTACCTGTAAGCTTATAAATTTCAAGAGCACGGATAATTCTGCTTTTATCTTTAAGATGAAGTCTCTCCGCTGTATCAGGGTCAATTTCTCGCAGAGATTCAAGCATATATTCAGCACCCTTTTCGTCGAAAAGGTCAGTTAACTCCTTACGGATTTGGTCGTTTCCCTCTTCCTTTGAAAAATGTATATTTTGTAAAAGTGAGTCGATATAAAGACCTGTGCCACCTGCCACAACGGGAATATCACCATCATTATATATCTTCATGATACATTCATTGGCAAGGTCCACATATTCAGCAACGCTGAATTTCTTATCAATTGGATGAAATCCTATAAGATAATGTGGAATTCCCTGCATTTCTTCCGTTGTTGGCTTTGCAGTTGCAATATTCATTTTTTCATAAATCTGCATTGAGTCGGCTGAAACAACTTGTCCTGAAAACTCTTTTGCAATATTTATTGACAAGGATGTTTTTCCGGATGCTGTAGGTCCAACAACTGCAATTACGGGAATTTTTTTCATATTATACTCTACCAAACTGTTTTTCTAATTCATATTTTGAAAGTTCTATCATAACAGGTCTTCCATGAGGACAGAAACGAACCTCATTATCATTTACCACTTGTTTTGCAAGAGTTAAAAGCTCCAATTCTGAATTATCATCCCCTGCTTTTATGGCACTACGACAAGCTACATTATGATAAATCCAATCAAGATGCTCATTTGTTATATCACGACGGTTTTTGATTATATATTCCGCGATTTCACCTATAAGTGGAATAATTTCGCAGTCCTCCAAATCCATTGGACAACTACGGACAATCACTGTACCATTGCCGAAATCTTCAATATCAAAACCTGCTTTCACTATAGTTTCAATATTTTCTGTTACAGCAGAATATTCTTCTTTACCAAGAGATACTGTTACAGGTGATAAAAGAATCTGACTTCCACTGTTTTGTGATTCTTTTTTGAGTTTATTAAAAAGAATTCTTTCATGGGCAGCATGTTTGTCGATTACACAAAGAGTGCCGTTAAGCTCAATCAAAATATATGTTTTATATGCTTCGCCAATAAGACGAATCTCATTTTCAACTTTAATTTTTTCTGTTTTTGGCGCTGAAATTGGCTCGGCAACTATCTTTTGAACAGGTTTTGCTATTGGAAATTCAATGTTTAACGGGTCGTCATCTGTTTCTGCTGAATAATCAATTTTAACATCATTGACAACGAAAGGAACAGAAGAAAGTGGTTTTAATACTTTTTCAGTAAATGCAATATTTTCTTCAACAGTTGTCTGTTTGATTTCCTGTTGTGGCTTTGCAAAAATCTCTTTGAGTACATTCTTCTTTTCAGGTAAAACGGCTTGTTTAAGTGCTATGCTTTCGTTGAGTGCAGATTTTACTGAATGATAGATTGCATCAAAAATTGAGCGTTCATCGGAAAAACGAACTTCAATTTTTGATGGATGCACATTAACATCAACTAATGTTGGTGGTAATGTTATAAATAAAACACCACCGGGAAATTTACCAACCATTACGCTGTTTTTATATGCACTTTCAAATGCAGCCATAATTGTAGTGTTTTTTACACTTCTGCCATTCACGAAGAAATACTGCATTCCACGAGAACCACGGCAATTGAATGGTGGAGTTACAAGACCTTTAACCGAAACATTTCCAACTGCTGAATCAACGCTTAAAAGACCATTTGAAAAATCCTTTCCAAATGCAGAAAAGCATACATTTTGAAGATTTCCGTCACCATTTGTTGTAAACACCTGTTTACCATCACGGATAAATCGGATACTGATTTCCGGATGAGAAAGTGCAAGTTTTTCAACTGCTGCAGCAACATAATTTCCTTCACTGACATCCTTTTTCAAAAATTTCATTCTTGCAGGAGTATTATAGAAAAGCTCACGAACAATCATGGTTGTACCTACTGCACAACCAGCGTCGGAGAAATCTGTTATAATTCCACCCTCGATTGTGAGAGATGTGCCTATTTCTTCGGTTGCAGTTTTAGTAATCATATTCACCTTTGAAACTGCTGCAATTGATGGCAAGGCTTCACCACGGAAGCCTAATGTCAATATTGTATTAAGGTCTTCAGCAGTTTTAATCTTACTTGTAGCGTGACTTACAAATGCAGTTTTTACATCTTCACGCTCAATACCGCAACCGTCATCGGTCACACGAATATATGAAATACCACCACGCTGAATTTCAACTGTTATGGAGGTAGCGCCGGCATCAACGGCATTTTCCATAAGTTCTTTTACAACAGATGCAGGTCTTTCAACAACCTCACCTGCTGCGATTAAATCAGCCATATGTTTTGGGAGTTTATTTATTTTTGCCATTGATGTCACCTCTTTTAAATACAGGCATGGATGCCAACTCCTACGAAATTATTCCGATTTGGTTTCTTTCTTTTGCTTAATGTTGATTACAAGTATACCGATACAAGCAACGAGTAAGACAATGCCTATTGCGATGTTTTCTTTATTGAAAAGCTTTAAGGCGATTACTCCGATACTTGCGAGAATTCCGACAATGGAGAAGATTATTCCAAGGTCGTATTCGTTCATTTTTTTCTTTCCGTTTGGGTCTTTTTTCATTGTCGATGCTCCTATCAATTTTATTTGTATGCAGGTGTGGAAGCCTGCCACTACGCGTAATTTAATTCTTTGCTTTGTCAATGAGTTCGTAGAGAAGTCCCATCGCTTCAATTGGGGTTAATGTATTGATATCAACTGTACGGAGTCTGTCCATAATGTACTCCCTTGAATTTGATTCAAAAGACATTTGAATTTCAGGCTCTTTTTCTTCAGGAATGTCAGCAACCATTTTCGGCTTCATCAAGTCGTTATCTTCAAGTGTTTTGAGAATTGCTTTTGCTCGTTTGATTACATTGTCAGGTACACCTGCAAGTTTTGCAACCTCGATACCGTAAGAACCATCAGCACCCCCACGGACAATTCTTCTAAGAAAAGTTATATCATCGCCACGCTTTTTAACAGCAATATTGTAGTTCTTGACACCGTCAACTGTGCCTTCAAGTTCAGATAATTCGTGATAATGAGTTGCAAAGAGAGTTTTTGCACCGATTTTCTTTTTATCAGCAATAAACTCAACAACAGAACGAGCAATACTCATACCATCAAAGGTGGATGTACCACGACCGATTTCATCAAGAATAATAAGGCTGTTCTTTGTGGCATATTTAAGAATTTCAGAGACCTCGTTCATTTCAACCATAAATGTTGACTGACCTGAAGCCAAGTCGTCAGATGCACCAACACGGGTAAAAATACTGTCAACAATGCCGATATCCGCTGACTTTGCAGGAACAAAACATCCCATTTGTGCCATAAGGACAATTATTGCAATCTGTCGCATATATGTTGATTTACCTGCCATATTAGGGCCTGTAATAACTGCCATTCTGTTATCTTCGCAATCAAGTAATGTGTCGTTAGGGACAAACATCGTCTTTTTCTGTAATACTTCAACAACAGGATGCCTACCCTCAGAAATTCTCACTATACCTTTATCATTTATATCAGGTCTTGTGTAATTGTTCTTTACTGAAACTGTTGCAAATGAACAGAGAACATCTAAAAGTGCAACTGCGTGTGCTGTGCATTGTGTTCTTAAATACTCACCTGCTATCTTTTTACGGATAGAGTTGAAAATCTCATATTCAAGACCAACAATTCTTTCCTGTGCACCAAGCACTCGTGTTTCAAGAGTTTTAAGTTCTTCCGTAATATATCTTTCACAATTTGAAAGTGTTTGTTTTCTTATGTATGTATCAGGTACAAGTTCCTTATATGAGTTAAGGACTTCAAAGTAATAACCGAAAACCTTGTTGTATCCGATTTTAAGCTTTTTGATACCTGTTTTTTCCTGCTCGTCTGCTTCAAGTTTTGCAAGAATACTCTTGCCCCCACTCACAATGTCACGGAGTTCGTCAAGCTCTTTATTAAAGCCATCTTTTATCATTCCACCCTCACGGACAGAGAACGGTGCATCCTCTTTGATTGCAACTTCAATAAGTGAACACACATCGCTGATGACATCAATTTCTTCATAGATTGATTTAAGAAGATTACAACTTGCATTTTTAAGATTTTCTTTGAGTTCAGGTAACTTTTCGAGAGTTGTTTTAAGGGACAAAAGCTCCTTTGCATTGGCTGTATTGTAAACCACTCGTGTCATAAGACGTTCCATATCGTAAACGCCTACTAAAAGCTCAGTTTCGCCATCAAGAAGCTCTGTGTTTTTATAAAGTTCGTCAACTGCATTAAGTCGTTTTGAGATTTCAACACAATCATAGAGTGGTCGTTCAATAAACGAACGAAGCATTCTTTTACCCATTGCAGTTTTCGTTTTATCAAGTACCCAAAGAAGTGAACCCTTTCTATCCCTGTCACGCATTGTTTCAAGAAGCTCAAGATTACGGATTGCAGAAATTCCAAGACTCATAAGCTTTGCATCTGTATAGAAATTCACATTTCGGATATTTTCCAAATCTCTTTTCTGAGTTGAACGAAGATAAGAAAGTGCAGCACCTAACGCACAAACAGCAGTATCACGCTGATTAAGTGAAATTGTGCCTAAATCATTAGTATTGAAATGCTCTTTGCAGATATTTTCTGCATTAATAAAATCAAATTCTTCAATCAATAGTTCAACAGACGCTTCAAGTTTTTTGGATATGAAATCAGAAAGAGAATTGAACGAAACGATCTCTTTGTTAAGAATAATTTCAGTCGGAAGGTATCTTCCCATTTCATTTAATACTCTTTGTTCAACATTTTCTGAGAATTCTGTTAAATTGACTTCGCCTGTTGAAATATCGATAAAGCACATACCAACATTACCATTGGATGCGCAGACTGATGCTAAATAATTGTTCTTTGACTCGTCAAGCATTGAGCTTTCAATTACAGTACCCGGCGTAATAACACGGATTACATCACGACGTACAATACCTTTTGCAGTTGCAGGGTCTTCCATTTGTTCACAGATTGCAACCTTGTAACCCTTTGACACAAGTCTTGCGATATACCCGTCAGCACTGTGGAATGGAACACCACACATTGGCGCTCTTTCTGCTTCACCACAATCACGACCTGTTAACACTAATTCAAGCTCTTTTGATGCAACTTTCGCATCGTCAAAGAACATTTCGTAAAAGTCACCAAGACGGAACATTAATATGGTGTCTTCATAATTCTGTTTTATTTGAAAATATTGTTGCATCATTGGTGAAAGTGCCATATTATAATTCCTTCTTAATAGTTAGATTTTCCGGGCGATTCGTGAATCACCCCTACAATTATAGTCCAAAATGGATTATCCATTTATTTTCTTTATATGCATTTGATAAAAGCTGTTTAAGTTCCTGTAATTTTGAATTGTTTGCAATTGCAGAAATAAACTTTTCCATTGATGATGGTGGGATAAGTGTAATTCCACAATATGCAAGACCTTTTCTCGAAACATCAAGTGTGTGCCAATAGAAATCTATATTGTTCAAATCATTAACAACAGATTCCATATAATTATCATTTACTGATATACAGTTGTATTTTTCAGGCTCATAATCATCATATCGTTTCCCGTGTTCGGGAGCTGTTTGCATAATTCCAAAATCATGATAAGACATAACTTTTTCTCCTTATTCAAAATCAGGATTCATAATGCAGGCGTGGAAGCCTACCACTACGTATGATTTGAGGCTTCGGCGGGAGCAAGCCCCCGCCCTACATTTCAAATTGATTAATGGTTACAGCCTTCGTCGCCACAGTCACAGTGACAACCTGAACAGTCGCCACCACACTGATGAGCCTTAGGGTCACATGTGTCAGGGTCATCACCGTTTACACACATAGCAAGAATACCTGTAAGGTAGTTCATAAGCTCGTCGATGTCCTGTCTTGCTTTTTCATAAGCCTGCATATTAGGGTTCATCATAATTTCTGTATAAACACCACGGAATTCCTCGTCATAAGCCTTCATCTTACCTTCATCAGGTTCTTCCTTTGATGCTTCGTGCTGATATGATACCTGAATAAGCTGAATTTTGCTCATAAGTTCATTGAGTGCTGTATCCTTTTCGTTAGCCTCAATTGCTTTCTGCATTGCAAGATATCTTTCATCCTGCTGAATTGCTTTACCAAGTTCTCTTGTAAGTTTTTCAAGTGACATTTTGTTTTTGCTCCTTTATTTTTTACTTTTTATTATACTAATTCTCCTCTAACCAACCAGTTAAGTGGTTCAGTCACTTTTATGTGACAGAATTTGCCAACTAAACTTTTGTCGTCAGACGGAAATTCAATAATAACATTACCATCGGTTCGACCTGCCAAGTATCCGTCAAGAGTTTTACTATTCCCTTCACAAAGGACACGGTAGGTTTTACCTTTCATATCTGCACTGTGTGTACATGCAATACTTTCCTGCAGGTCACAAAGTTCCTTAAACCATTTGCTTTTTTCTTCATACGGTACAGGGTCATCCATAAGTGAGGCCTTTGTACCCTGCCTGCTTGAAAAAATAAATGTGAAAAGTGAAGTATATCCAACTTCTTTCACAAGCGACAAGGTATCCTTAAATTCTTCGTAAGTTTCACCCGGGAAACCAACGATTATGTCACTTGTAAGGGAGAGTCCATCAATTTTTTTCTTTGCATAATTTATAAGGTCAAGGTACTTTTGACGGGTGTATCTGCGATTCATTTCCCCTAATATTCTGTTGTTGCCTGACTGCACAGGAAGATGAATATGCTTGGATGCTTTTTCACATTCTGCAATTGTGTCGATAAGCTCTTTTGTGCAATCCTTCGGATGTGATGTCATAAAACGGATTGTAAATTCACCGGGAATATCATTTAACTGACGAATAAGTTTCGAAAAATTAATATTTTCATCGAGTCCTTTTCCATATGAATTAACATTCTGTCCAAGCAAGGTAATATCCTTATAACCTTCTGAGACTATCTGTTTGAATTCTGCAATAATGTCCGCTGATTTACGGCTTCTTTCCCTGCCACGCACATAAGGCACAACACAGTATGTACAGAAATTGTCACAACCATACATAATAGGAAGCCACGCCTTTGCAGAATTGTCACGGATTGCAGGAATACCCTCAGCAACAGGATTAGTCTCTGTCATATCAGAAAAGACTCTTTTACCTCTTGTAAGATACTTTTTAAAGATTTCAGGAATCATGTGCTGATTATGAGTACCAAAAACAATATCAACATAAGGATAGCTTTTATAGAGCTTTTCACGGATATGTTCCTGTTGCATCATACATCCACAAAGGGCAATAATTAAATTGGGATTTGATTTCTTTAACTTTTTTATTGCACCGATATTACCGAAAACTCGGTCTTCAGCGTGTTCACGAATTGCGCAAGTATTATAAAGAATCAGGTCAGCCTCTTCTTTTTCCTCAGTCATTTCATAACCCATTAAGGAAAGAAGTCCTTTTATTCTCTCGCTGTCGGCAACATTACCCTGACAACCATATGTGTGAACAAAAGCCTTGGGTGTATCTCCGTGACGAAGAACAAGAAGTTCACTGACTTCATCTGCTATATTCTTTTGTAATTCAATTTGTTCGTTTGATACAAAGTTTGTCAAGATTATACTTCCTTAGTATAGATTGATAATAAGAATGAGAGAACATCTTTATAAACTACATCTCTGTCAGTTTCATTAAGAATTTCGTGTCTCATTCCGGGATAAAGGATTGTTGTTGGCTCGATACCCGCAGAAACAAGACTATCAGCAACTGCTAATACTCCTTTTCCATTCATACCAACAGGGTCATTTGCACCTGAAATAATCATTACAGGTAATTCCTTCGGAATTCTGAATGCCCAGTCAGAGTCACATGCTTCACGCATAAGATTGTAGATATCACGATAACCTGCAAGAGTGTATGTAAAGCCACAAAGCTCGTCGTTTGAGTAATTAAGTCTGTTTTCGGCATTTTCTGAAAGCCATGCAAGAGGATTATCCTTGTCAGGTCCTAACATTGAGAAGCCTTTGTTCATAATCTCTGCCATTTTGTCAACTCGTCTCATAATACCGTATTTGCTGACAAGCATATCGATAAGGTCAACACCTGCATTGATAATGTCAGGCATATCACCTGTACCGCAGAGAATTACACCATCAAGCTCATTGCCAAAGTGAACAGAATATACTCTTGCACAGAATGAACCCATTGAATGACCAAAAAGGAAATATGGAATATCAGGGTTTCTCTTTTTCATAATTTTTGTGAGAATATGCATATCATCAACAAGACGCTTGTCACCATTGTAGTCTCCCATATAACCAATCTGATAACGGTCATCAATACTCTTGCCGTGACCCAAATGGTCATTACCACAAACAACAAAACCATTTGATGCAAGGAAACGCGCAAATTCGTCATATCTTGCAATATGTTCAGCCATGCCATGAGTAAGCTGAATTATACCGATAGGTGTCAATTCATCATCTTCCCAGATAAGAGTTCTGATTTTGTTAAGTCCGTTTGATGAGTTGAAATAAGCCTCTTTTCTAACCAATGCCATAGTTTTTCCTCCCTTGAACAGAAGCTATTAATACATTTGTGCATACTTCTGCATATTAATAATTAAATTATACTACAATTTAAGTTTTTTGTCATTAGAAAATTGCAAAAAAAATTATTTTTTTATTTTTGTAGAGTTTACTAGTTACATATTATTTTCACTGATTTTTTTATATAAAATAATTAAATAAAAATAAAAATTCTACCATATACAGCTTATTTTTCAGATAATTTTACATAAAATTTTACAGTTTAAGGATTTGCATTGAAATGCTATTTATGATAAAATATGAAAAAATAAAAGCAAGGAGTGAAAACCATGACATATGAACAGGTAGTAGCGAAGGTTAAGGCTAAGTTTGCAGATGCAGACGCATCTTCTGTTGATGGCATTGTTGCTTTACAGATTAATCTTGAAGGTAAGAATGTAAATGGTATTTTCTATATCGAAGTTAAAGACCACAATGTAAATGTCGAGCCTTACGAATACTATGACAGACACGCTATTGTTACAGTTAACCCAACAAACCTTATGAAGCTTGTTGACGGCAAACTCGACCCAATCGAAGCATACAACAAGGGTAAGGTTACAGTTGAGGGTGACGCAGGCGCTGTGCTTACAGTTATGAATCTTGTGAAATAAGATTTGCAAAAGTAAATATGACACAAGAATAGGCTCCCTCTGTGAGGGAGCCTAAATTGGTTTATTTTAATATTTAATTGGGTTTGCGTCAAGGTATTTCTTAACCATCAAAGCAACCTTGAAAACGATTGCATCGTCGAATTCACGAAGGTCAAGACCTGTAAGCTTCTTGATTTTCTCAAGACGATAAACGAGAGTGTTTCTGTGAACAAAGAGTTTTCTTGATGTTTCAGAAACATTAAGATTGTTTTCAAAGAATTTCTGGATTGTGAAAAGTGTTTCGTGGTCAAGGCTTTCAATAGAGCCACGCTTGAATATCTCACGAAGGAACATTTCACAAAGAGTTGTCGGAAGCTGATAAATAAGTCTTGCAATACCAAGATTTTCATAGCTTACGATTGTCTTTTCAGTATCGAAAACTTTACCTACTTCCAACGAAACCTGAGCTTCACGATAAGAACGAGCTAAATCCTTGATATTGTCAATTGCAGTACCTATACCAACAAGAACATGAGTATAATATTCTGTTCCGAGAGAATCGGCAATTGAACGAGCAAGTTTTTCAAGGTCCTTTGGTTCAATATCGCTCTTAACTTCTTTCACAAGTGCAATATCAGTTTCATTGATATTTATAACAAAGTCCTTTGATTTATCAGGGAACAAGTCCTGAATAACATCAAATACAGAAACATCATTCTTTTCAGCAATTCTGATAAGAAGAACAACACGAGTAACATCATTATTGAAATGAAGTTCCCTTGCTTTAATATAAATATCACCAGGAAGAATATTATCAAGAATAATATTCTTAATAAAATTACCACGGTCATATTTTTCATCATAGTACTGTTTGATTGTTGAAAGTGAAATTGAAAGAACACCAACATATCTGTCAGCAATATGGTCGTCACCTTCTACGAAAACCGCATAAGAAGGATGCATATGCATACTGAACACCTTATATGTGCAACCATCAATAACAATGCTTTCATCAGTATTAAAAACTTCAGCAACTGCATTTGACTGTACTTCACCAATACGACCTAATTCACTACATGAAATAACAGTGCCTGTTTCATCAATAACACCAAATGTTCTTTCAATAACATCAGACATCTGATGAACTATACCCTGAAATAATCTGTTTGACATCGTAATACCACCTTTTATACAAAATCACGATTACAATACTATGTATTTTACACAATAAAAACACATTTTGCAAGTGATTTTTTGATATTTCCCAACTTTATTCAAACAAATTACACAAAAATTTTCAATTTTTTTGTGTATTACTCGCATTTTAGTTATTTTTTAAGTGAATAATTATTTGTTAAAATTGACTAAAAGTTTTATTTTTTTGCCACCAAATCAAGCTCATCAGGTGTTATTTCACGACATTCACCGGGTTTAAGATTAATATCCAGCTCCAATTCGCCCATTTTCAAACGGTGAAGTGACATAACCTTGTTTCCCGTTGCTGCAAACATCCTTTTAACCTGATGATATTTACCCTCACAAATCATTATTTTAACTAACGGCTTGTCCGAATCTTCAACAATTTCTACCTTCGCTTCTTTAAGTACAGTTCCATCACCAAGAGTTATACCATTTTCGAGTGATTTTATGTCACTTTCTGAAAGTTTATGCTGAAGCTCAGCAATATATGTTTTAAAAATATGGTTTTTAGGTGATAGAATTCTATGGGCAAAATCACCATCATCAGTTATAAGCACAAAGCCTGTTGTGTCCTTATCAAGTCTGCCTGCAGGGAAAAGTCCTTTTCTGTACAACTCATCAGGTACTAAATTCACAACTGTTTCATCCTTTTCGCTGTCACTTGCAGAAACAACGCCTTGTGGTTTATTAAGCATTATATAAATGTGCTTTTTTAATGTAATCTGAACCCCATCAACTGAAACAACATCTTTATTCTCATCAATTTTTACAGAACTATCCTTTATAACTGTTCCGTTAAGGAGTATTCGTCCTTTTTTCATCATTTCTTTTACTTCCTTACGGGAAAGCTTCCCCTGTGAAGCAAGTATTTTATCAATTCTTTCCATTTTGCTATCCTTTAATTTGGTTTGTCGAATCCGTGCATAAAACCATCAAGTCTGACAGAGCAGACATCTCCACCAATCACCTTCCCGTCATAGACTAAAACATTAGCGTGTATGCAATCCTGATTTTCATAACCGTTATAATTTTTAACAACATAAGTCCAGCGTTTTACACGCTTACCTGCAAATTTATTCAAATCAAAACCCTGAGAATTCTGAATATCATTATATGCTTTATATGTATCGTCAAATTCTGTCGGAATTATAATTTCTCTTACCTCAATAGGTTCCTCATTTACTTTCCAACCATAATGGGAAATAAAAGTCATTCTATCCTCATTGGTTTCTCCAATGAAGGTTATTTCATTTTTACCGCCGGTTTCTGTACTTTCATTTGAAAGAATGGACAAAGATATAACCGTCATACCAATAAAAAACAATAATAATGCGAATTTTATATGATTTGATTTTACTGAATATACAAACATAAACAAACACCTCGAACACAATTTATATATATAAATATGCTACGAGGTGTGATTCTTATGATATTAAATATCTATATTATTCATCAACATGCTTTGGCTGTGATGCAGTTTTAAGATGTTGACGAGCACGACGGATTTCATTAACAGAATTGGTAAGAGTTTCGTCAGCAACTGCTACGATGCTTTCAACATAGTCACTTGCACTCTGACGCATTTCCTTTGCCCAGTTTCTTGCCTGTTCAGTAAGCTCAGTTGCAGATGCACGAGCCTGTTCAACAATGTCATTTGCAGTCTGTCTTGCCTGCTGAATAATTTCTTCAGCCTGAACCTCAGCACCTCTTGTGATTTCGTCTTCTGAAATAATTTCCTTTGCTCTTATATGTGCCTGTTCAATAATCTTGTCAGCATTATCCTGTGCACCTGTAAGGATTTCCTTTCTTTCAGATGCGATTTTCCTTGCCTGAGCAAATTCATCAGGCATATTAAGTCTTATATCTTCGATTGCTGTCTTAATTGCCTGTGCATCAACTAAAAGGTTAGTTGTAAAAGGAACTGTTTTTCCTTCCTCAAGTATAGACTCAATCTCGTCAAGTAAGTTTTCTACTGTCATTTGCTTGCACCTCTTTTAATTCTTTCTACTATATCTTTACAAATTATTTCAGGAACAAAATCACTTATGTCCCCTCCTAATTCGCAAATTTGCTTCACTGCGCTTGAACTGAGATAAAGATTTTCAACCCTTGTGTTAATGAAAATTGTCTCAAGTTCATTGTTGAGTTTTTTGTTCATTTGTGCCTGCTGAAATTCATATTCAAAGTCAGACACGGCACGAAGACCCTTTACTACCGCAACAGCACCCATCTGCTTTGCATATTCAGCAAGAAGTCCCTCATAAATGTCAACCTCGACATTATCAAAATCACTTATGCAACGCTTGATAAGGTCTGCTCTTTCTTCATAGGAAAAGCAGAAGTTTGTTTTTGAAGGATTCTTCATAACAACCACAATAACGCGGTCAAATAGTTTTGAACTTCTTCGTATAATATCAAGATGTCCGTTTGTAACCGGGTCAAAACTACCCGGACAAATAACTGTTTTCATTGTTTTCACTTATTCTTTCTGTATGTGGTAATTTTTATTTTACCATACTTATATTCACGGTCTTTTGAAAAATCACCTGCTGTTCCAGGTAACTCCTCTCGTAATTCGCTTTCACAAAGAATTACACCATAATCAGTCATTTTTTCTGCCACCACAGGCAAAACATCATCAAGTATTTTCTTATTGTATGGTGGATCAAGAATTGCAATATCAAACACATCACGACTGAGTGTTATATACATTTTTCCGTCGCCACAAAACACACTTGCCCTTTTTTCAAAGCCCACAGTTTTAAGGTTTTGTCTTACAACATCAATTGAACGATTTGAT
The DNA here is from genome assembly GCA_045531435.1 of Candidatus Fimenecus sp. Taxonomy (GTDB): domain Bacteria; phylum Bacillota; class Clostridia; order Oscillospirales; family Acutalibacteraceae; genus Fimenecus. The sequence continues at coordinate 17,819 of JAZSDZ010000025.1, read as the reverse complement.
GAATCAACAAATGTACAGTGCTTTGCACCACGACTTAAAGCCTCAATACCCAATTGACCTGAACCAGCAAACAAATCAAGGACCGTTGTACCTTCAACATCAAACTGAATAATATTAAAAAGACTTTCCTTTACCTTGTCTGTAGTAGGACGGACATTGTCACCCTCAAGAGTTATGAGTTTTCTTCCTCTAGCCTCGCCTGTTATTACTCTCATAAATTCGCTCCATTGTGTAAATAGATATAAATATTATCTCATTTTTACATTAATTTGTCAAATCTTTTAATAATATTATGGAAAAATCAGGAGTTTTTTAAACAGATAAGTTGTTTTTCAAGGTCACTTACTGTTTCAACAATGTATCCTGCACCTTCTTTTTCAATAATCTCACGGTCACGGAAGCCCCATAACACACCGATAGAAGGTAATCCTGCATTTTTTGCTGTAAGAATATCCGTATCAGCATCACCTACAAAAACAGTATTTTCAACCTTACTGTTAAGTTTGTCGAGAGCATAAAAAACACCATCCGGTGCAGGTTTATTAGGTCTGTCGTCAACGCTACCAACAACCAAGTCAATTTCAGGAAATAATCTGTTGCACAATTCCTGCGCAGCATAGTCAACCTTATTTGTTACAATAGCAGTTTTAAAACCTGCTTTTTTAATATTTTTAAGCATTTCGTTAATGCCGTCATAAGGTGCAGTTTTGTCTTCCATATGAACCTTATAATAATCATTAAAATCCTTGAAGCAGACTTCAAATGTATCTGTACCAACAATTTCCTGTGGCACTGCTCTTTCAACTAAAAGACGAATTCCATTACCAACAAATGAACGGATTTCCTCTAAATGTCTCAATGGAAATCCTTGTCTTTCAAGTGCATAGTTTACGCTATCCATAAGGTCCTCAAGAGTGTTTAAAAGTGTTCCGTCCAAATCAAAAATTATTGTATCAATCATTTTTATTCCTCACTATAAAAATTATATATGTTTTCTGCAAGTTGTCTGTTGATTCCTTTTACATTCTGTAATTCTTCAACAGAAGCAGATTTTATATTCTTAATTGTTTTAAATGTTTTGAGAAGTTCTTTTGCCTTTGCTTCACCAATACCATTGATTTTTGTAAGAGAAAGCTCAAGCCCTCGTTTTGTGTGTTTTTTATGATGAAATCCTACTGAAAAACGATGAACTTCTTCCTGAATTTCGGATACAAGAGTAAATACACTTCTTGTAGAGTTTATTGCAATTTCTCCACCATCACCTGTAATTGCACGGGTTTTATGCTTTGAATCCTTTACCATACCAAATAGTGGAATTTGAAGATTCTTTTCATTCAGCACATCTTTAACTGCACTTACCTGCCCTTTACCACCGTCAAGGAGTATCAAATCAGGAAGCTTTCCAAAGCCTTCTGTGGCATTTTCATCCTTACATTTAAAATATTCGTCGAAACGGCGTGATAAGACTTCTCGCATTGAGCCATAGTCATCTTGTCCTGCAAAAGACTTAATATTGAATGTTCGGTATGCTCGTTTCAATGGCTTTCCGTTTTTGAAGACAATCATACCTGCAACGTTATCTTCACCGCCTGTATGTGAAATATCGTAAGATTCAATATATTCAGGTGTTTTGTCAAGTCCTAAAAGAGTTTTGAGTTCCTCTAATGATTTGATTTCAGAAGATTGTCTGCCTTTTTTCTGTGCTAACTTCTCATAGGCATTTTCACGACACATATTGACAAGTTTAAGTCCCCCACCTCTTTGTGGGACTGTTACTGTACATTTTTTACCACGAACAACTGTCAGATGTTCACTTAACAAATCCATATCATCGAACAACTCGTCAACATACACCTTTTGTGGTACTACACGGTTCATTCCGTAATACTGAATAAGGAAATTACATCTTACATTTTCCACCATTTTTTCTGAATCAAAGAAAAAGTGCTCACTGTCACAAAGTCTGCCTTTATCATATCGCAGTACAGTTATACAAATATCGTGTTCATTTTCTGCAACAGCAAAGACATCTTTTGAGTCACCTGTTTCTGTAACCACCTTCTGCTTTGATTGCATATTTTCTATTGCACGAATTCTGTCACGATACTTACCTGCTTTCTCAAACTCAAGTTTTTCAGCACAGGCATTCATTTTTTCTTTCAATTCTTTAATTATTTTAGTAATGTCACCATTTAGAAAATCAAGTGCATCATTTACAGCCTCGTCATATTCCTTTTTAGAGATTTTTCCTGTGCAGACGCCCATACAACGATTTATATGAAAATTAAGACACGGTCTGCCTTTTTTGAAATCTCGTGGAAAAGATTTGTTACATTGTGGCAATCTGAAGATTTTATTTGCCTCGTCAACAGATTGTTTGACAGAATATGAGCTTGTAAACGGACCTATATAATCGGCTGTGTCGTCATCCTTCTGAAGAACTGCTGATATTTTCCTGTAAGGCTCATTTGTGACTTTTATATAACTATATCCTTTGTCATCTTTAAGAAGGATGTTGTACTTAGGTTGATTCTGTTTTATAAGACTTGCCTCAAGGACAAGTGCTTCAAATTCTGAATCCGTAAGAATGTAGTCAAAATCATCAACATTTTCAACCATTTTACGGACTTTAATGGTATGTTTATTCTGTGAACCGAAATACTGACTGACACGATTTTTGAGCTTTTTCGCTTTTCCGATATAAATAATTATACCTTGTTTGTTCTTCATTATATAAACACCCGGAGTCAAGGGTAGTTTCATTGACTTTTCACGTAATATATTAAGTTTTTCGTTCACAGAACTCACCTACCTTATTTTATTGTATCAATTATACCATATGTAAACAAAAAAATAAAGCACACCACAAATGTGATGTGCTAAATTTCGTTTGATTATTCAGCAAAACCTGATTCAACAAGCTTTACAAGTTCTTCAACAGCCTGTTCTTCGTCAGGACCACCTGCGTGGATACGGATAGTTGTTCCACCCATAATGCCAAGTGAAAGAACACCGAGAAGACTCTTTGCGTTTACTCTTCTGTCTTCTTTTTCAACCCAGATTGATGACTTGAATTCATTAGCCTTCTGGATAAAGAATGTTGCAGGACGAGCGTGCAAACCAACCTGATTTTTAACTTCTACATCTTTAGTGTACATAACTCATTCTCCCAAATGATAAAATATAAAATAACATAATTAAATACATCTGTTACTAACATATTATACCACAAAACTTTTACTCGTCAACGAAAAAAATCGCAGTTTTGACTCAAAAACAATAATTCAGTTATAAAAACAAAAACATGATTTTTATTAGAATTAAGTTTGTGCATTTTTCCTATATTATTTATCAATTTTTGTCTATTATCAATATTATCAGTTGTAAACCGTATGATTATTCATCTCTGTTGATGCAGTAAGCACACCAAATTCCATTCCACAAGCCTGATAGTATTCAATAATTGCAGGTAAAGACTCCATAGTAATCTTCTTATTATCGTGCATAAGCACAACTATATTCTTTTCACTTCTTGGGAATTTACTACAATTGATTACCTGTTTTACAATTGTATTTGCACCATCAGCATCACCATTAGAACAATTCCAGTCAAAATAACTGTATCCCTTTTCAACAACAGCTTTTGTAAGTCGTGTCATAATACCGGGGCAATACTTTTTACTGATAGTATTACTTCCTCCACCGGGGAATCGGATAATTTTACTTTCAATACCCGTCTGTCTTTTTACAACGTTGGAAATCTTTTCTAAATCGTTAAAATACGCTTCGTCTGATGCATAAATTTCCGAATACACATGTCTATAACAGTGAAGTCCTATCTGATGACCTCGTTCAACAATCTCTTTCATTAAGTAATTATATTTTCCATTCACTACAAAAAAAGTTGCCTTGACACCATATTTGTCTAAGATGTCAAGGACTTCAGATGTGTATGGAGATGGTCCATCGTCAAATGTAAGATACACTGTTTTACCCTTTGACGGAATCGGTTCAGGCATCTTAAGTTCAGTATTCAACTTTTTTGTAGTTGTTTCCTTATCCGTTTTTTTGTTTTCCGTCTTTTTTTCCATCTCAGCAATCTGTTTATTCAATTCATCAATAATGCTTTCATAAGCATTTTCCTGTGAATTCAGTTTATCCTGATATGACTGGTCAACACTGCTCTTTTCACTCTCAAGAGCATCTTTTTCAGATTGTTTTTCGCTGAGTAATGATTCCATTTCAGCAAGTTCACTATTAAGTTTTTCTATTTCTTCAGCTTTATTATTGTTCTTCACACCAAAAACCACTGTAGAAATTAGCAGAATCATCGCCAATACTATTGCAATATATTTTACAATATTTGATTTTGTAATCACTTTACTATACATTTCTCTTATCCTTGCCACACATTAAGTATCTTGTTTTTCTAAAAATTCCCTATCCTTTTTTGTAAGTTCTGCTTTTTCCAGCATATCCGGTCGATTTTTCAAAGTCATAAGAAGTGATTGTTCACGACGCCATTTATCGACATTCCCATGATGACCTGACATCAGCACATCAGGCACTTTCAAGCCATTCCATTCGTATGGTCTTGTGTATTGTGGATATTCCAACAATCCATTATAATGACTTTCCAACTCCTTTGCTTCATCGTTTGGTAAAACGCCTTCAAGCATTCTGGAGATTGAATCAGCAAGTACCAATGCAGGTAATTCGCCACCTGTCAACACATAGTCACCTATAGAAATCTGTTCATCGACAAGAGTATCAATTATTCGTTGGTCTATTCCCTCGTAATGACCACAAAGAATTGTAATTTCCGGCATTTGCGCCAATTCCTTCACCCTATTCTGATTAAGCACCTTACCACAAGGTGACATATAAATAAGGTGATTTCTATTTTCGCTTTTTTCACAAATTGCCTTATAGCAATCTGCGATTGGTTGTGTCTGCATAAGCATACCCATTCCACCGCCATATGGAGCATCGTCAACACGGCGGTGTTTATCAAGAGTGTAATCTCTTATGTTGACACAATTTATTTCAACATATCCTTTTTCCCTTGCCCTGCCTATAATACTTTCAGAAAGCACTGTTTCGCACATTTCAGGAAAAAGAGTCATAATGTTAATTTTCATCTTCAAATAGCCCTTTTGTAGGATTGATTCTTATGATGCCTTCTTCCACATCAACTGAAACAACAACCTGTTTGATTGCAGGAATAAGCACTTCACCATTCTGTGTTTTTATATGCCATACATCGTTGGCACCGGTTTCACTCACATCACAAATGACACCTAACACTTTATCTGTATTGTTATCATAAACCTTACAGTCAAAAAGTTCCTGAATAAACCAGGTACCTTTAGGAAGTTTTGCATCACTACGTTTCATATAAAGCACTTTATTTTTCAATGCACGTGCTTTGTCAATATCATCAATGCCGTCCAACATTAAAATCGCAACATTTCCGTGCGGACGCGCAGAGATAACCTTTATTTCTTTTTCTCCCTTGTTATCAAAATACAAAGTTTTGAATTTTTTTACAAAATCAGGTGCATCACACCAAGGATTAAATCGCATTTCACCTTTTATTCCATGAGTTGATACAATTTGTCCTAATTCAAGATATTCTTTAATCATAGTGTATCCTTTTTAATAAAATTTACAATAGGGCAGACCGCAATAGTCTGCCCTTGTAAATTAGTCAATATCGACCTGAATTTTTTCACCTGTACGTGTTGCACCGGCTTTAACAACAGTTCTTATTGCCTTTGCAATTCTGCCCTGTTTACCGATAACTCTGCCCATATCGTCCTCAGCAACGTGAAGGTGATAAACAACGACACCGCGGTCATCTGCTTCGTCAACAGTAACAGTAACAGCGTCAGGATTTTCAACAAGTCCTTTAACTATTGTAATAAGAAGTTCCTGCATTTTTCAAAAACCTTTCTTATTTAATAGCGCCACTCTTTTTAAGAATAACCTTAACTGTGTCAGTTGGCTGTGCGCCATTCTTAATCCACTGAGCTGCCTTTTCGTTGTCAATCTTGATTTCAGCAGGGTCTGTCATTGGATTATAAGTACCAATTTCATCGATGAATCTGCCGTCTCTTGGATAACGAGAATCTGCAACTACTACTCTGTAGAAAGGAGCTCTCTTAGCACCCATTCTGCGAAGTCTGATTTTTACTGCCATTTTTGTTTCCTCCAAATATATAAAAATTTATTTATAAACACATTTGTGTTATATACATTACATCGGGAAGCCACCCATGCCACCCATACCATTCATTCCGCCACCGCCGAAGCCCATACGCTTTAACTGACGTTTCATTTTGCCGGAATTCATCTGTTTAAACATTTTTTGCATCTGACGATGCTGATTAAGAAGTCGGTTAACATCCTCAACCTGCATTCCACAACCGGCAGCAATTCTGCGCTTACGTGAAGGATTGATAAGGTCGGGATTTTTTCTTTCTTTTGGTGTCATTGAAAGAATAATTGCCTTCATTCTATCAAGCTGACGCTCGTCAACATCAACATCCTTAATCTTTTTATTAACACCGGGAAGCATTGAAAGGATATCCTTCATACTACCCATTCTGTTAATCTGTTCAAACTGGTCAAGCAAATCTTCAAGGTCAAACTTATTTTTACGAAGACTCTCTTCAAGTTTTGCTGCCTTTTTCTCGTCAAGGGCAATTTCAGCCTTTTCAATAAGAGAAAGCACGTCACCCATACCGAGAATTCTGTTCGCCATACGGTCCGGATAGAAATAATCAAGTTCGTCAAGTTTTTCACCCATACCGACAAATTTGATAGGTTTGCCTGTAACTGCTCTTGCTGAAAGCGCAGCACCACCACGGGTGTCACCATCCATCTTTGTAAGAACAAGTCCATCAAGTCCTAGTTCATCATTAAATGTACTTGCAACCGTAACGGCATCCTGACCAAGCATAGCATCAATTACGAGAAGGATTTCATGAGGATGAACCTCATTCTTTATGTTCTTAAGCTCATCCATAAGCTCTGTATCAATATGCAAACGACCTGCTGTATCGATAAAAACATAATCATAACCCTTATCCTTTGCAAGTTTTATTGCTTCTTTTGCGATTGTGACAGGATTTGTCTGTCCCATTTCAAAAACAGGAACGCCAACCTGTTCACCGACAACCTGTAACTGTTTAATAGCAGCAGGACGATAAATGTCGCAAGCTACAAGCAAAGGTCTGTGATTTTCATTTTTTAGTTTTCTGGCAATCTTTGCACAATGCGTTGTTTTACCGGAACCCTGAAGACCACACATCATAATAATTGTTGGCGGATGACTTGCATATGCAAGTCTTGTCTGAGTACCACCCATAAGTTCAGTGAGCTCTTCATTAACAATTTTGATAACCATCTGTGCAGGAGTAAGGCTTTCCATAACCTGAGCACCGATTGCGCGCTCAGTAACCTTTGCTGTAAAGTCCTTAGCTACCTTATAGTTAACGTCAGCCTCCAGGAGTGCAAGACGAACTTCTCGCATTGCCTCTTTGACGTCTTTTTCATTAAGACTGCCTTTGCTTTTCAATCGCTGAAAAGCGGCTTCAAGTCTATCGGATAAACCTTCAAATGCCATAACTTCACCTATTCTGTCAAGGAAAGTGCAATTGACTTTATCTTAACTGTTTTATCATTAATTTCATGGGAAAGACCGTTTGCAAGATTATATTCATTAATCTCATCAGAGCATTTAACAATATCCTCAAGTCCCTTATGGAATTTTTCAAGTTTTTTGGAAAATTTGAGTTTTGATTCCATATCATAGAGTAATGTTTCAGCCCTTTTTATTGCGTCACGAACACCCTGACGGGTAATTCCCTCATTTTCGGCTATTTCTGAAAGAGAAAGGTCATCATTGTAGTAAAAATTAAGATAATCACGCTGTTTTACGGTTAATGTTTCGCCATACAAATCAAGAAGCATTGTGATTTCTATGCTATTTGCCACCAAAGACACCTACCATTCAAAAAAACGTTCTGTAAAGGTTTTTCACTTTACAGAACGACATTATACTAAATTATTATTCATTTGTCAAGCCTTAATTTCCTACAATTTCACTCCAACTTATAGAACCACTTGCACCACTGTTGTCTGAAGGGTCACCAATCTGAATTCCGTTACCGGAATCAAAGTCATCATCAGAGAAATCACCAGTACCCGGTGTTATGACAAGTGTTTCTGATTCAGATGTTTTTTCGTCATCTGCAGATACATATTCTGTAGGTTGTTCTTCAGTTGTCGGTGCTGTTGTCAACTCTGTTGTAATTTCTGTTGTTGGCTCTTCAACTTCTTTGCTTCTACAAGCAGCAAATACAACTACAACTGCAAGTAACAATACCAAAGCAATAATCCATTTTTTACTCATATATAAATCCTCCGTTGTTTTACTTTGTTTCATTCTACCATATTAATTGGTATTTTGCAATAATCACTTAAGCTGAGCTATTGTAACACCATCTTCACCTTCACCAAAAACACCAAGTCGGAAAGAACGGATGTTGGGATGTTTACGAAGATAGATATGGATGCCTTTTCTCAATGCACCCGTACCCTTACCATGAATAATTATAATTTCGTTAAGACCTGTGCGAAGAATGTTATCAATAAATGTATCAAGGTCAAGCATTGCCTCTTCAACAGTTTTACCACGGATATCGATTGTAGAGTTTGAAGATGCAGTAGCTTTTGATGAGCCTGTATGAACTGTTCTCATTAGACTAGTCTGTTTTTTAGATTGTTTCTGTCCACCCATAAGTCGCACATCTGAAATATCGGCTTTCATCTTAATCATACCCGACTGAACCTGAACAGAGTTTTTCTTTTCGTCAACTGAGATAACTTCTGCTTCACCACCAAGAGTTTTTACAAAAACCCTGTCACCAACAACTAATGGTCTTGGTAAAACATAGTTACCATCATCCTCGCCAAGTCTATTCTGAAATTCATCAATTTTATCGAGCTGTCTTCCCATTGCAGCCTTTGCTTTTCTTGCAATTTCCTGAAGATTTTTCTCTCTTGCCTGTTCTTTTTTTAATTGTTCGATTTCCATAAGGAGAGAATTACCTGCACGACGGGCATTTTCAACAATCCTTTCCGCCTCTTGTTTTGCTCGTGAAATCTCTTTTTCACTTTGTGCTTTTGCTTTTTCAAGATTCTTTTCAGCATTTTCTTTTTTACGGAGAATAGTTATTTTCTCTTCTTCTAATTTCTGTCGGTCATCTTCAAGTGCTTTTCTTGCAGTTTCAAGAGTGTCAACAGCATCCTCAAATCTTGTATCCTCTTCAGAAATCAATGCCCTTGCAAAATCAGTAATACTCTCGTCAATTCCAAGTCGTCCTGCAATAGCCAAAGCATTTGAACGACCCGGCATACCAATAAGCAGACGATATGTTGGCTTTAATGATGCAACATCAAATTCACAACAACCATTTTCAACACGATCAGTTTTAAGTGCATATTCCTTAAGTTCAGAATAGTGAGTTGTAGATGCAATTTTTGCACCTTTTTGTCTTAAATTTTCAAGAATTGCAACTGCAAGTGCTGCACCCTCCACAGGGTCAGTACCCGCACCCAACTCATCGATAAGTACAAGGCTTCTGTCATCTGCAGTTTTCAGAATATCAACTATTGTTGACATATGCGCAGAAAATGTTGAAAGAGATTGTTCAATACTTTGCTCGTCACCGATATCGGCAAGAACATTATCAAAAACCGAGATTCTGCTGTTATCAGTAACGGGCAGCATAAGTCCACACTCCGCCATAAGTGTTAAAAGACCGATTGTCTTGATTGAAACAGTTTTACCGCCTGTATTAGCACCTGTAATTACAAGGGAATCGAAGTCAATTCCCAATGAAATATTTACGGGTACAACAGTTTTATGGTCAATAAGCGGATGTCTTGCTTTTTTAAGTAAAATCTCACCGTCATTGTTGAGAATAGGACGACTTGCTTTCATTTTATATGCAAGATGTGCCTTTGCAAAAATCAAGTCAAGCATTACGGCTGACTCAAAACTAATTTTAATTGTATCTTCAAACTCACCAGCTATACCTGAAAGCTCCATAAGGATTCTTTCAATCTCATCTTGTTCTCTACTTTCAAGAACTTTGATTTCATTATTTGCTTCAACAACCGCAGCGGGTTCAATAAATACAGTTGCACCACTGCCTGATGTGTCATGAACCATACCCGCTACATCACCACGATTTTCAGCCTTGACAGGCACAACAAATCGACCATTACGCTGTGTAATTATTCCATCACGAAGGATTTTTGAGTAATGTGACGAATGAATCATAGAATCAAGCTGTTCACGGATTTTATTTTCATAATGATGCTTTTTGCGACGGATTTCTTTAAGCTCAGGTGATGCATTATCGCTGATTTCTGTTTCGGAAATAATTGAATTTGTTATTCTTTCTTCAAGATATTTGTTTGGATAAAGAGAATTAAACAAATCATCAAGACTCGTTTCCATTCCTGCACATTTTTCGTGCCAAACAGTTATTCCACGAATTATTTTAAGTGTAACTGCGATTTTAAGAAGTTCTCCCGCAGAAAGTGAACCACCAGCAGCAGCCCTGCCCAACGCATTATTCACATTTTGTAATCCACCGAAGGATGGTGCGCCGAATTTAGCAATAAAAATATAAGCCGCTTCAGTTTTATCAAGCAGTTCTAACACCTCAAAATAATCTGTCAACGGCTCAATCTGTAACGCTCTTTCTTTAGCATCAACACTACTTGCAGCGTCGGACAGCATATTGAGAATTTTATCAAGTTCGAGTGAAATATAATGTTTGTTAGCATTCATAAATAATGCCCTTTCTTTATTTATGACAAAATATTATTTAAGTTTGAAGGAAAATCGTTCACAGTGCTATTTTAAAGTGAGTGGTGCTGCACTATGCTGCACCGTCACAAGCGAAAATGTGCTGTGGGCGATTTTACTCAAACTATTTCCTTATAGAATTCTAATGTTTTGAAATTTCTTTGTAATTTTGATAATAAATACTTTTCTGTAATATATGATAAATCAGGTAATGCGTAATCTTCCATTTTAAAGGAATATATTTTTTCAAAGTCGGAAAGTGCTATATGTCGTAACGCCTTTACAAGACCTATATCAAGAGGGAAAAGCAAATCCGAAGGGACACAGTTTTCACAGTAAATCAAACCGTCCTCAATATCAAAATACATTGTATTTGTTTCCACTTCACCACATCTCTCACAAGCATACAAATCAGGCATAAAACCAGCAATACACATAATACGCAACTCTGTAATTGCTTTTACCTGTTCATTTGGCATTTTGTCGTTTGCAAGAAAATAAAGTGAATTAAGTATAAGTCTTAAATACTCTTCAGCAGGTTCATCTTCCTGAACAACGGACATAATAATTTCTGCAAAATACTGTGCAAGGGAAAGTTTTTCAAGGTCAGTACGGAGTGAATAAAATAACTCCATAGGCTCTGCCTCATCAATTATGTAACTTTCCTTGTTTTTATACAAGGAAATCTTTGAGTAGCAAAACATTCCCGTTGAACTGTTTTTTCGATTTTTAACAGACTTTGCACCTCTCACAAAAGCACGTACAAGCCCGTTATGGCGTGTCAGCACCGTAACGAGCTTGTCTTTTTCACCAATATTCTGTTCCCTGAGTATCAAACCGTCCGTATTCGTCCTCATAGTCCAGTTCTCCATCAATCTGAGAATTTTTTTTATTCTCCAATGATTTTTTGTACATCAGATAATCTTCTACTTTTCCTGTTTTTGTAAATCTGCTCCAGATTGCCATACTATCCAAGTTAATCACCTACCATTAGTAATTTGGCTTGAAAAGTATGAAATATGAGTGGTAAAAATAAAAAGATTTGGTAAATTAATCTAATCCGAAATTATGAATAAGACCCTCTCTGTTTCTCCAACCTTCTTTTACTTTTACCCAACATTGAAGATTGATTTTGCAAGCAAAAAAGTTTTCCATATCCTGACGGGCATAAGTGCTTATTTTTTTTAGCATATTGCCACCTTTGCCGATAATAATACCCTTATGGCTATCGCGTTCACAGTAAATTGTCGCTTCGACATCCATTATTCCGTCACTACGTTCACGCATTTTTTCAATACTTACTGCAGTTCCATGTGGGATTTCCTTATCAAGTAATCGAAGCATTTTTTCACGGATAATTTCACCTGCCAACACTCTTTCAGGTTGGTCAGTAAGTGTGTCATCAGGGAAGAAATGTTCAGACTCAAATGCAAGTTTCTTAAGTTCATCTAAAAGAGCATCAATTCCGTATCCTGTCTGTGCTGACACAGGAACAATAGCATCAAAATTATAATGCTCAGTCATTTCAGAAATACGATGAACAAGATTTTCCTTTTCCTTAACTGTATCAATCTTATTTATTGCAAGAATTGCAGGATTCTTTCCCTTTTTGATTTTTTGGATAAGTTCAAGTTCGGCAGGATTCAAGTCACCTTCAGGCTCAACAACAAAAAGACATGCATCAACACCATCAATACTGTCGCTTACTGCCTTTACCATTTTTTCACCAAGTTTTGTTTTTGGCTTATGAAAACCGGGTGTATCTGTAAAAACAAGCTGAATGTTATCGTCAGTTGTAAGGACACCCATAATTCGTGTTCGTGTTGTCTGTGGCTTTGAAGAAACAATTGCAATTTTTGTTCCTAAAAGTTTATTAAGAATTGAAGATTTGCCGACATTGGCTTTTCCTATAATTGCTATAAAAGCTGTTTTTGAAGTATTCATTTATTTTTCTTACCTTTAAATATAAATATTGTGAAAATTATTACCGAAATAACAAATAAAACTATTGCAATCGGATTGGATAAAAAATATTTAAATAATAGTTCAAATGCAGTTGGCTGATACATAATTGCTATACCGCAAAGAACGGAAAATATTGCAAAAATGAGCACTGCACCTGCTGCACAATCTTTTGCAGTCCTACCCTGTTCTGTATGCTCTTTCCCGTGCAAATCGACTACTGCCTCAATGGCTGTGTTAATAAGTTCTGCACCAACAACACACCCACAGGAAACAAACAGAATCGCAAGGTCAGTTCTGCTTATTTCAAAAAAGTCAAAAGCGAAAAGGAAAAAGAACATATAAATCATACAGACAATATGTATTCTCATATTTCGTTCTTTTGTAAGTGCTGTAAATATACCTCTGAAGGCATATCCAAAACTCTTAATGAGATTTTTCACGATAAAACCTTCCTATTTATTCTTCATCAAAATAATAACTTCCATTACGCTTAAGACCAATATTTGTAAGTACTGCCTCTTCTTTTTCTCGCATCTGTACGGCTTCAAGTCCACCATTTTCATGGTCATAACCTAAAAGATGAAGAAGTGAATGAACTGTTAAGAAGCCGATTTCACGCTGTAAAGAATGGCCATACTTTTCAGCCTGGTCATAGGCGTGTTCAATTGAAATGATAATATCACCAAGCACCTTTGCACCTGTGTCAAGATTCACATCAAACTCACCATTTTCACCCATAGGAAAAGAAAGCACATCCGTACTCTTATCCATTCCGCGATGCTTGAGATTAAGCTCGTGAATCATTTCATCATCAACTATTGAAACGCTGATTTCAGCTAAATCTGTAAACCCCTCGTGAACAAGCACAGCCTTACAACAACGACGGATAAGCATTCTGACACCCGTTGGAATTTTCATCACATTCTGTTTGTTATCAATTATAACTCTTAATTTCTCGTTCATTTGCTCTTCCTCATTTCATTTTTCTCGTATGCTTTAATAATATCCTGAACAAGACGATGTCTTACAACATCCTTTTCTGTAAAAACATTTATTGCTATATCATCAATCCCTTTAAGGATTTTCATAGCCTCCACAAGTCCTGATTTTTTACCGTCAGGCAAGTCAATCTGAGTAATATCACCTGTCACAACAATTTTAGAATTAAATCCAAGACGAGTAAGGAACATTTTCATCTGTTCTCTTGTTGTATTCTGTGCTTCGTCAAGAATAATAAAACTGTCGTCAAGTGTTCGTCCACGCATATAAGCAAGTGGTGCTACCTCGATACTGCCTCTTTCCTGATAACGCTGAAAGCTTTCTGCACCAAGCATATCGAAAAGAGCATCATATAACGGGCGGAGATATGGGTCAACCTTCTGTTGCAAATCACCCGGCAGGAAGCCAAGCTTTTCACCAGCTTCAACTGCAGGACGAGTGAGAATTATTCGATTAATCTCTTTTGCACGGAAGGCGTTTACAGCCATAGCTACGGCAAGGTATGTTTTACCTGTACCTGCAGGTCCTGCACCAAGTGTTATTGTATTATTTTTTATGCACTCAATATACTTCTTTTGTCCGAGAGTTTTAGGCTTGATAGGTTTACCCTTTGCAGTTATGCAGACACAGTCACCTGTCATTTCACAAAGCTTGTCCTCACTACCCTCATTTACGAGGGAAAGTACATATCGTACATTTTGTTCGGACAATGCCTCACCACGGTTAATGAGCATCAACAATCCGTTAATTGCCCTTACTGCCTTTGAAACATTTTCAACATCCCCGTTGACTTTTATTTCCGAACCACGGCTGACTACTTTTACATTGTACTGTGATTCAATCAATCTTATATTTTCGTCAAAGCTGCCGAACAGACTGACAGTTTGTTCCATTCTGTCAACATTTATGACTTGTTCAAACAACTTACCTCACCTACTTACAAAAATAGTATATATTTAATATATTTTAGCATATTTTTTATGTGTTGTCACCATATTTTTTAACATAAATTTCCTGTAATTTGCCAATTTCCTGCTCACAGTCACCATAAAAGATAATATTATTATCATTTTTTATTATATGTGACTCTTTGATTATGCAATAATCAAGAATTTCTTTGACATAACAAGCATTATTTAATAACATTATTTTTTCTTTTATGTCGTTACCTGTTGACACAGGCTCCTGGGAAAATTCTGCACTGTACTCAGTTATTATTCCCAACGGAAGGAGTATTTTTTCACCTTCTATAAATGAGTTATGCCTTGTAAAGAAACTGTCACCAACTTTTGCAGCAAAAGGAATTTTTAATCCAAAAAAGAAAATACAATTTCTTGTTTTTTCATTAATCAAATTGTATGTATATATATCATTTTCATAAAACGTCTTTTTATGTTTTACTAATGCTTTAACATATCCGTCAGCGTGGACAAAGGTTTCTTTTCCGTCTGCGTGAGGTATTATTCCACTTATAAGCAAGTCACCTTTTGTCACAGCAGAGCCAATTTTGATTTCTTCAATTCCATACAATGAATCTATACTGAGAATCACACCGTCTTCACTCGCAATAAGATTTGTCGGAATATCATCTTCATATTCTTCGGGTGCTTTTGTTTTTTCTCGCACTTCAATTACAACTGAAGTGCCTTTTCTGTTTACTGATGCCCAGGATAAATCTTCCATTTCGCGCATAACATTTTCTGCAATTTCATTGTCATCCAATACACTTATAGGTGCTCCTACTTTTACACCATATTTTGCAAAGGCATTCAAAAGAATTTCTTGTTCAATCGCTATGTTTCCCACAAGTGAAACACTCCATATAAATTGACTTAATACTGTTGTAATACATATGAAAATTAAAAAGCCTATAAAAATCCCCATTCTTTTTTTGTGCTCTTTCAAGAAAAAAATCAGGCCTTTTTTCTCTAAAACCTTAAGCTTCATTCCTGATTTTTTTGCAGAATTACGAATAGAGATATAACCATCAATTGTAGTTGAAGCAGAAATATTTCCCTTAACATTTTTAATATTCCATAACGGAATACCATCACGGGTACAAAGGTTTAAAAATCGGTCAGAAAAGCCACCGAATGCCCTAAAATTCACATATCCTAACAGATATCTTATTATTCTTATTATAAACATAATTCACCTAAACCGTAAAATCAATATCACAAATCTGACCAATTATTATTGCAACATCATTGTCAAAAGACCTGATAACAAGGTTATTGCCAGATAAGGACAAAACGCTCTCTCCAAGACTTAGTTTAATGTTATTCTCCGTATATTCCACAACACCTTTGCATCCATCAACAACGATTTCGCGATTTCCAACCATTTCAATTCGTGGCTCATCAACAAACATATCTGATAAAACCTTGTTTTTCAGTTGATTTTTCTCTCTTTTTCTTCGTGCCATTCTTTACACCTCGCATAAAATTATATGAATAAGACCTAAAATAATTTCATTAATAAGTAATTTTTTTAATATATTTTATGGGGATGTGACTTTATGGCTGTTATAAAATTCAAAAAAGAATATTTATCACTCATAATTCTCCTATTATGTCTGTCGGCTCTGTTCCGATATCCTATAGCAGTAAAAAATGGTGTTATTAATGGCATTGAAATCTGTTTATATACGATTGTTCCTTCATTGTTTCCATTTATGACACTTTCAACATACATTGTAAAATCAGATATCCTGTCCCCTTTTTATAAGTTTTTTTCTTACCCCATAAAAGTTCTTTTAAGACAACCTGCAAGTGCAGTTTCTGTTATTTTTATGTCTATGATAGGCGGTTTTCCAATAGGTATAAAGATGACAAACGACTTATACACAAGTGAAAAAATAACAATAGAACAGGCACAACGGCTGTGTCTGTTCTGTATGAACGGTGGTCCTGCTTTTACGATTACTGCCGTTGGACTTAATATGCTGAACAGTACAAAAGCAGGAGCTATTATATATACTTCCCTATGTATTTCTTCGTTGATTTCAGGTGTTATTTCATCAATTGTTGCTGATAAAAATGATGTTATTACATATGAAAAAAGAGAAGTTCCCTTGCCACTTTCGTCACTTTCAGTTGCAGTCAGTGACTCATTACAGGCTATACTCAATATCAGTTCATGGGTAATTCTTTTCAGTTCAGTAATAAGTTGTATCGGTGTTTTAAATCTAAATGAAAAAACTTATATAATTATTACATCCTTAATTGAGGTTACAAAAGGATGTGCAATATTATCGGGCAAATTTTCCCTCTATGTTATATCTGGGATAATTGGTTTTGGTGGTTTTTGTGTTCATTTTCAGGTGATGCCTTATCTTAAAAAGACCGGACTGAAATACATTTATTTTTTTATAAGCAGAATTCTTAATGGCCTTTTATCTGCAATCATCACACAGCTTTTGCTTGTATTCTTTCCTGTTCAGATTGAAGTATTTTCAAATTTCGACAAGGCTCCTACTTCTTTTTCCTTTTCATCTTCTGTTCCTGCATTTTTTGTTGTATTATTTATGTGTATTATTATGATATTGGATATTGATAGAAAGAAAAAAATATGTTAAAATGAATTCAGGTGATTATATGAAAAAGTTATTTGGTAAAAAAGACATTGCTGCCTCCTGCTCATATTGTGTGCACGGCAGACTTGCTCCTAATAAAGAATCCATATTATGTCGCAAAGCCGGACTTGTTGATATTGATTATTCGTGTAAGAAATTCAAGTACGACCCTTTAAAAAGGCAACCAAAAAGACCGAAACCCATTATGAAATTTGAGGAAAATGATTTTTCATTAGATGTTGAGAATGAAAATGAAAGTAGTTTACCATTAACAGTCAGTGAAGCAGATTTTTCATTGGATGTTGAACAAACAGAAGAATAGAAAGGCTCTAAATCCTTCACGGATTTAGAGCCTTTTTGTTGCAAAACGGCGGGGTCAAGACCCCGCCCTAC
>JAZSDZ010000175.1:0-21299 GCA_045531435.1 Candidatus Fimenecus sp. | reverse complement strand
TTTGACAGCATTCCTTGCGGGTGTTGCAGGTGTTATTTATTCACACAACTTCTCAACACTTCAGGCTGTAAAATTTGACTATAATATGTCAATTCTTGTGCTTGTTTTCGTTGTTCTTGGTGGTATTGGTTCAATTCGTGGTAGTGTTATCGCTGCAGTTGCTCTTACTCTAATTCCTGAGCTTCTCAGAGATACAATCGTCGGCGATTATCGTATGTTATTCTATGCAATCATCCTTATTTCAATGATGTTGTTTAAATCAAACAAGACATTTAATGACAAACTTTTAGGTCTTGTTAAGAAAAATAAGAAAGGAGAGGTTAAATAATGGCTATTCTTGAAGTAAAAAATCTCTCAATTTCTTTCGGTGGTCTTCGTGCTGTTGACGAATTCAATGTTAAAATTGAAAAAGGTCAACTTTATGGACTTATTGGACCTAATGGTGCAGGTAAAACAACTGTATTTAATCTTTTAACAGGTGTTTATAAGCCAACATCAGGTGCTGTTATTCTTGATGGTGAGAATATTACAGGTAAAAGCACAATCGAAATCAACAAATGCGGTATCGCAAGAACATTCCAGAATATCAGGCTTTTCAAAAATTTGAGCGTTCTTGATAATGTTAAGGCAGGTTTTCATAATCTTAATAAATACAGCACATTTGAAGGTATCCTTCGCCTTCCTAGGTACTTTAAAACAGAAAATAAAATGGATGAAAAAGCTATGGAGCTTCTTAAGGTTTTTGGACTTGAGGCTGAAGCTTCTACATTAGCTGATAATCTTCCTTATGGTAAACAGAGAAAGCTTGAAATTGCCCGTGCACTTGCAACAAATCCTAAACTTTTACTTCTTGACGAACCTGCTGCAGGTATGAACCCAAGCGAAACACAGGAACTTATGGATACAATCCGTTTTGTTCGTGACAAATTTGATATGACTGTTCTTCTTATTGAACACGATATGAAGCTTGTCAGTGGTATCTGTGAAGAAGTTTCTGTTCTTAACTTTGGTCAGGAATTAGCACAAGGTAAAACAAGTGATGTTCTTAATAACCCTGAAGTTATTAAGGCATATTTAGGTGATTAAGGAGGTATAGTAATGGCACCACTTTTAAAAGTAGATAATATCGAAGTGTATTATGGTATGATTAAGGCTTTAAAAGGTGTTTCTTTTGAAGTTAATAAAGGTGAAATTGTTGCTCTTATCGGTGCAAACGGTGCAGGTAAAACAACTATTCTCCACACGGTTACAGGTCTTTTAAAACCAAAGACAGGTAAAATCCTTTTTAACGATAAGGATATTACAAAAACTCCTGCTCACAAAATCGTTTCAATGGGTATGGCGCACGTTCCTGAAGGAAGAAGAATTTTCTCTCAGCTTTCTGTTCTTGATAACATCAAATTAGGTGCATTCACAAGAAAAGACAAGGATGAAATTGAACATACATTAAATTATGTTTATGAACGCTTCCCTCGTCTTAAGGAAAGAAAAAATCAGATTGCAGGTACACTTTCCGGTGGTGAACAACAGATGCTTGCAATGGGCAGAGCTCTTATGTCAAAGCCTGATTTTGTTCTGATGGACGAACCTTCAATGGGTCTTTCTCCCCTTCTTGTTTCTGAAATCTTTGATATTATTAAAGCAATTAATGATAATGGCACAACTGTTCTTCTTGTTGAGCAGAACGCTAAAAAGGCACTTTCAATTGCTGACAGAGCTTATGTTCTTGAAACAGGTAATATTGTTCTTTCAGGTGATGCGAAGGACCTTATGAATGATGAATCAGTTAAAAAAGCTTATCTTAGTGAATAAATCTTGAAAGGTGGTCAAATCAATGGATAAAAAAATCGTTATTACTATTGCTCGTGGTTACGGCAGCGGCGGTAGAACTGTTGGTAAAATGCTTTCAAAAGAGCTGAATATCCCCTTCTATGACCGTGAAATTCTCTATATGGCATCTGACGACAGCGGTATAAATCTTGGATTATTCCAAAAATATGACGAAGAAGTCAGTGTTGGTTTGTTTGACTCATCAACTAAGAAATACACAGGCGGTATCATTCCACCTGAAGACAGTAAATTTACATCAAAGGAAAATCTTTTTAACTATCAAGCAAAGATTATTAAATCACTTGCTGAGAAGGAATCTTGTATTATTGTTGGTCGTTGTGCTGACTATATTTTAAAAGATTTTGACAATATTATAAAAGTGTTTATCTGGGCACCACATGATGTTTGTGTAAATACTATCACGGATATGTTTGCTATTAGCGAAAAAGAGGCCGACAAGAAAATCCGTAAAATTGACAAACACCGTAGTGAATTCTATCACTATTACACTTGTCGTGATTGGGATAATGCAAGAAACTATGACCTTTGTCTTAATAGTGCTGATTTAGGTTTTGACGGATGTGTTGAAGCAATCAAGGCTTATATTGAAGTATTAAAGAAAGTTAAGAAATAATTATAAGGCTACCAATTGTGGTAGCCTTAAATTTTGACCTTAAAGACCGTTAAATTTGATTTTATGGATTATAAAGGTAAAATCTTGTTTAAATATCAAAAAGAGGTTTTAGCGTTATTATTGCTGAAATAATCCCCCTATCCAATTGGATAAGGGGATTAAATTTATATTTATGCTGAAATTATGCCTTTTTCTTCTGTGCAGCTTTGATAATAAAGAGTGTTCCTACCATAAGGAGGATACCGATTGGAAGTGCGATATAAGCCTTCTGCACGAAGCCTGCAATAATATATGTTACAAATGATACAACTGCAACTGTAAATGCATAAGGAATCTGTGTTGAAACGTGATTAAGGTGGTTACTCTGGCTACCTGCACTTGCCATAATTGTTGTATCCGAAATTGGTGAACAGTGGTCACCACAAACAGCACCTGCCATACAAGCAGAAATAGCAATAATTGAAATTGGGCCACTGCTATATGGGAATACAGCAAGAACAAGAGGAATAAGAATACCAAATGTACCCCACGATGTACCTGTTGCAAATGAAAGACCAACTGCAATAAGGAAGATAACTGCAGGAAGGAAGTTTGCAAAGCTACCTGCTGTTGATTCTACAATACCTGCAATAAATGCTTTTGCACCAAGACTATCTGTCATAGCTTTAAGAGTCCATGCACAAGCAAGAATCATAATAGCAGGAACCATTGCTTTAAAGCCTTCTGGAATTGAATCCATACAATCCTTGAATGAAATTACACGACGAATCATAAAGTATGCAACTGAAAGGATAAGTGTGATAAATGAGCCATAGAGAAGACCAACTGATGCATCAGCACCTGAGAATGCTTCGATAACATTGTGGAATGCACCGCTTTCTGCATCAAAGAAGCCACCCGAATAGATAAGGCCGATGACACAAGCAATAATAAGTGCTACAACAGGGATAATAAGGTCGATAACCTTGCCCTTTGGATTTGCATTTGTGTCGTCTGTTGAGTCCTTGAATGACTCAGCATCACTTGTAAAGAGGTCACCATTCATTGCGTTCTGTTCGTGAATTCTCATTTTACCGTAATCAAACTTCATAACAGTAATTGCAACCATCATTACAATAGTAAGAAGTGCATAGAAGTTATATGGTATTGCACTAAGGAAAAGCTGGAAACCACTTACTTCTTCCTCTGCAACGAAACCTGCAACTGCTGCTGCCCATGAAGAAACAGGAGCAATAATACAAACAGGTGCCGCAGTAGCATCAATAAGATATGCAAGTTTTGCACGAGATACCTTATGGCTGTCTGTAACAGGTCTCATAACTGAGCCAACTGTAAGACAGTTAAAGTAGTCATCAATAAAAATCATACAACCAAAGAGAACTGTTGCAAGCTGTGCACCAACTCTTGATTTAATGTGCTTCTTTGCCCAACGACCAAAAGCAGCTGAACCACCTGCTTTATTCATCATTGAAACCATTGCACCAAGAACAATAAGGAATATAATAATACCCATATTGTATGAGTCAGCAATATTTGCTACAAAACCATCACTGAATACGTGAACGATTGTGCTTTCAAAATTACCTTCTGCATAAAGCAAACCACCAACAACAATACCAACAAAAAGTGAAGAATAAACTTCCTTTGTGATAAGAGCAAGACCGATAGCAATTACAGGTGGAAGTAATGACCATATACTTGCATAAAATCTTGTTGGAGCTTCAACCTGACCCGAGCCACCGCAATCGCCACAAGCATTAGTAGCTGTAGCACAGTCAGCACAAGCAAGGTTTGTTCCTTCACAATTTTCGCAAACAGCAAGAAAACCTGTACCTTCACAAGAAGAACAGTCAATCATCTTTACTGCTGCAGCTTCACCATCACTTGCGAAAGCAAAAATAGCCATACTTGCCATAAGTAAAACTGAAATTACAATAGCAACTGTGGTTTTAGCACTAAACCTTCTTTTCATTTTTACATCTCCTTTTTCTGTATATTGCATTAATATCAACATACAATAAATACAAAATAAAAATACCATATTTTAACGATTTTGTCAATTAAATAAGCAAAATGTCGAATGTTAAATAAATAACATTGTAATTTATTAATAAAGTATGGTATAATTTATATAAGGAGTTGATTATATGATAAGAAATGAAGCAATGTTCAAGTTAAGCTATGGTCTTTTTGTACTTACAGCAACTGAAAACGGTAAAGATAATGGTTGCATTATTAACACTGCTACTCAGGTTACAGACAATCCTAAAAGAATGACAATAGCAGTTAATAAAAGCAATTATACTTGTGGGATGATTGAAAGAACTAAAAAATTCACTATTTCTGTTATTTCACAAGAAGCAACTTTTGATATTTTTAAAAGATTTGGTTTTGCAAGTGGTAAAGATACTGATAAATTTATAGGATACAATGACCACTACAGAACAGAAAACGGAACTTACTTTATATGCGAGGGCACTAATGCATATATTTCCTGCACTATTACTGATATGATTGACTGTGGTACTCATATTTTATTTATCTCAGATGTTACAGAGGCTGAAACTTTATCCGAATCCCCTTCTGCAACATATCAATATTATTTTGACCACATAAAACCAAAGCCTGATGCACCAAAGAAAAAAGGTTATGTATGTAAAATATGCGGATATATTTATGAAGGCGATGAGCTTCCTGATGACTTTGTTTGTCCTCTTTGTAAACACGGTGCAGATGATTTTGAACCAATAAAATAGAATGAACGAGGTAGCTTTTTTTATAAACTACCTCGTTTTTTTAGTGCTTTAATTTGATTTTTTGTCAGATAGCCTTTGCTAATCAGATGTTCAATGATTTTCTTTTTTTCTTGTTCATTTATGTATTTCTTTTTCATTTTAATCACCGCTATATTAATATGCGGGATTATAAAAATTATGCTTTTTTCTTTTTAATTGCTAAAACAACTCCAAAGCATATAAATGCCAAACCTAACAATATAAGAATAATTGAAAGAATATAATCATTACTATTTTCATTATCAGCTATATCGTCATCGAGTGTTACTGTTTCAGATTCAGTTTCTTCTAATGAATCTGTGCTGAGTTCAACAGACACTGTCTCTGTTTCTGTCTCTGTTTCACTCATAATTTCAGTCGGAATATCGTTTAAAATTGTTATTGTAGAATTATTTGCTCTATAAGGAATTTTTTCAAGGTTTGCAGACACAAAATCAGCAGGACTTGGAATTGAAATCTTCAAGTCAGTTTTACCGTTTGATGATTCCAAAGCCTTGAATGTTACAGAACACAAAACACCTTCTGAAGTAATTTGTGAACCACCAGCCATATATGTAAATCTTACCAAGGATTTATCCTTAATATTTCTTATGCTGATATTAGCATTCGGGTCAAGGATTGCACCTTCTTTTGCAGACACAAACTCTAATTTACTTTTGTCGTAATTTATTTCGATAACTGCACCACTGATTTTTGAATTATCACTTACAAACAAATTAACAGTAAATTCATCACCTGCATAAACTTTTTCATCTTGTAATGAAAGTGAAACGGTTTCATTTGCAAAACAATTAATTGATAATGATAATGAAATAATAAACACAGATAAAATAATTGATAATACTTTTTTCATTTTTAATCACCAAACATATATTATCATATTTTATTTATAATTACAAGAAAAATCCTCCACAACAAACTGTGGAGGAATAATTTTAATCTTTTAATGATGAGCTTAAAAATTCTTTAAGTCTTTCACTCTTTGGATTTTCAAAAAGCTCTGTTGGTGTCCCCTCTTCTTCAATAATTCCGTCTGCCATAAAAATAACTTTATCAGAAACATTTTTAGCAAAGTTCATTTCATGAGTAACGATAATCATTGTAGTATTACCGTCACGAAGCTCACGGATGACACGAAGAACCTCACCTGTAAGCTCAGGGTCAAGTGCACTTGTTGGCTCATCAAAACAAAGAATTTTTGGCGAAAGCATTAAAGCACGAGCAATAGCAACGCGCTGTTGCTGTCCACCTGAAAGTTCACAAGGATAAGCATTTACCTTATCTTCAAGACCAACCCTTTTAAGAAGGTCCAAAGCTCGTTGATTTATTTCATTGATTTTATCTCTGTCTTTTTTCTTTACACCCTCAAGTAATTCAACTGCAAGTGTAAGATTTTTTAAGATATTATATTGTGGGAAAAGATTAAAGGACTGGAAAACAAGACCAAAATTCAATCTTTTCTGACGAAGCGAGGCATCATTCTGTTTATCGTGTAATGCGAAATCAACAAGTTCTTCGTCATCAACTATAATCTTTCCGTTTTCAGCAAACTCAAGAAAATTGAGACATCTTAACAATGTTGTTTTACCACTACCTGATGAACCGATAATTGATAAAACCTCACCCTTATTAAGTGTGAAACTTATATCCTTTAAAACTTCGATATTATCGAAGCTTTTCTTTATATTTTCTACTTGTAATATAGACATAATTAACCTCGATAATAATCAAATTTCTTTTCAATATAATTAAATAATAATGTAAGTCCGCCACAGAATGCCAAGAAGAACAATGCAGTGTAGAACAACGGCCAGATAAGACCGAAGTTTGTATATTCAGTTGCTTTCATAATAATTTCATAAATAGCAATAACTTTAGCAAGAGAAGTATCCTTAACAAGTGTAATAATTTCATTACTCATTGGTGGAATTATTCTCTTAACAACCTGCATTAGTACAACCTTAAAGAAAATCTGTGACTTTGTCATTCCTAGAACCTGTCCTGCCTCATATTGTCCTTTTGGAATAGACTCGATTCCACCTCTGTATATTTCTGAAAAATATGCAGAATAGTTAATAACAAAAGCAATTAAAGCAGCGGTCATTCGTGACTTCATCGGTGTTCCAAAAACAAGACCAGGAACATAAAATACCACAAAAAGCTGGAGCATCAGAGGCGTACCTCTGATGACCCAGACGAATGTTTTTGTGAATAATTTTATAAGTTTAAACTTTGACATTGAACCCATTGAAATAACAAGTCCAAGTGGTAATGAAAATAACAACGTTGCACCGAAAAGGTAGCAATTCTGTAAAAAGCCTTCTAATAATGTAAGGCTAACCTGTACAAAAGACATCAATTAAACTCCTAAATTAGTCAGCCTTAACAACAACTGCCTGTTTATTTTCCATATAAGGAATTGAAATCTGCATATTTTCCTGTCTTTCAGGTGTAATTGTCATACCATTCCAGATACAGTCAATATTTTTACTTGCAAGTTCTGTTTCCTTTGAATTCCAGTCGATAACCTGGAATTTAACTTTGATACCAAGTTTTTCACAAACTGCCTTTGCAAATTCTGTTTCAAAACCGATGAGTTCACCATTTTCATCGTTATAGTTCATTGGAGCAAAAAGAGTAATTCCAACAACAAGTTCACCCTTCTTCTGAATATAATCCCAATCAGATTCTTCAGCTTTTACTTCTTCAAAAGTACCATCACCAAGAAGAAGGTCCTGAAGCTTATATTTCTTTGCAATTTCATCAAGTGTACCATCAGCCTTAAGTTCATTGATAGCTTTATTTACATAATTAACAGCATCTGAACCTTTTCTGAATGCAATACCGTATTCTTCAGGTGAGAATGAAACATCATCAACAAGCTTAAGATCAGCATAGTCAGATCCTTCACCGATTGAACCGATTGACATAACATAGTCAATAACAGCCATATCAGCAGTTCCTGCTTTAACTTCCATAAGAGCCTTTGCCTGTGAATCAACAGGTGTTTTTGTACAATCAGCAAAATATGCATCTTTGTTCATAACTTCTTCACCTGCTGAACCTGCTTCAGCAACAACAACCTTTGCTTCGTTTCCACCACAAGCTGAGAAGCAAAGAGCAACCATAAGTACTGCCATAAGAACAGCAAATAATTTTTTCATTTTCATAATAACTACTCCTTTTAGTATGTTAAAGTGTTAATATAATACTACAATAAACTACTTTTGTCAACAGTTATTATAATTCATCAACAAGATTAATAAATAACTTTTCAGCCTTAGCACATTCTTCTTGTGTTTCCTTTGATTTTTTAAATACTAAAGCCGATGACAACGCAATAATAACACTCATAACCATTGCTGAAAACTTTTGCATTACATTATTTTTATAAAGATAAAACAGATATCCAATTAATGCACACACTGCAAGAATATATGTAACTCTTATAAGCGGATCGAAAAGTTTATCATATACCATTACATATTCGATATATGAGCCCTTTTCATCCTCACCAATATCCACAAGATAATGATATCTATCAAATGTTAAAGGCTGAAGTTGATTATTTCTATTATAAATATATTTTACTTTATACATCTGGTCGAGCTTATAAAACTTTCCGAAAATGCCTGTCATATCATCTTCCACTGTAGGATTTTTAAAAGCAACATTAAGTTTTTCCCTGATTTCAAGCGTTGACATATTAAGATAAATCTTTTTTAAGTCTCCTAAAACTTTATAATGTATTTTATTAATGTTCATTTTAATCACCTATTCCATTTTATAACAAATGAACTAATCTTTCAAGTTGAAATCTGAATATAAATGTGATATATTATCTTGTAATTAAAAGGAGGTGCAAAAAATGAAAAGTTTTGTCATTAATAAAAATGACGCAAACCAAAGACTTGACAAATTCATTACAAAAAGTGTTCCACTTTTACCGAAAACTCTCTTATACAAATATATTCGTATTAAAAGAATCAAGGTTAATGGTAAAAGGGCTGAAATATCAACTCGTCTTAATGTTGGAGATATAGTTGATATGTATATTAATGATGACTTTTTCGAGAAAGCACCTGAAAAATATGACTTTTTAAAGGCATCTAAAAATCTGAATATTATATATGAAGATGAAAACATTATTCTTTGCGATAAAAAAGTCGGCATACTATCCCACCCTGATGATAACGAATATATTGATACATTAATTGGTAGAATTAAGCGATATCTTTATGAAAAAGGTGAATACAAGCCTGATAACGAAAATTCTTTTGTACCATCACTTGTAAACAGAATTGACCGCAATACAGGTGGCATTGTAATTGCTGCTAAAAACGCTGAAACCTTGCGAATTCTTAATCAAAAAATGAAAGACCGTGAATTACACAAATTCTATCTTTGCATAGTTCACGGAGAAATCAAGAAAAAGAATGGTCTTCTTGAAGGATATCTTGTAAAAGATGAAAGTAAAAATAAAGTTACTGTTTCTAAGAAGAAAACAGAAGATGCAAAAGAAATCCGTACAAAATATAATGTTATCGACACTATTGATGATTTGAGTCTTGTTGAAGTAGAATTGCTCACAGGCAGAACACATCAAATAAGAGCACATTTTGCATCTATCGGTCATCCACTTTTGGGTGATGGAAAATACGGCACAAATGCACAGAATAAAAAGTATGGATACAAAAAGCAATTCTTGTATTCATATAAACTTGTTTTTGATTTTACAACAGATTCGGGAATCCTTGATTACTTAAATCATAAGGAATTTGTTGTCGAAGACGTCTGGTTTAAAAATGAATTTTATAATAGGGGTTTATAAACGAAAAGAGGTAGATTGATTCTACCTCTTTTATATCTTATTATAACACTTCCAAACCAACGGAACAACGAAGAATTTTACGCGCATCTAATGATGTAATCTCACCATCACCATTTATATCAGCGGCTTTAAAACTCTTGCTATCATATGTTTTAAGTCCTACGGAATAACGTAATGCTTTTCTTGCGTCAAGACTCGTAACTTCTCCGTCTCCATTGACATCACCTTTAAAGTACTCATCGGTTTTTTCAAGTTTTGGAATAGGACGAGTTTCACTCTCACCACATTCACAACGACGAATTTCAACACCTTCAATTAATACTGTAGCAGGAGTAAATACAATCCACTCGCCAAACTTGTGGTCTGTAACAGGAGTATTAACATATGTTGAATGTCCACATAATTTACAAGTGTACAAATCTTCTCCCTGATACTCACAAGTTGCTTCCTTTATAACCTTGGTGAATTCCATCTGATGAGTACACTCAACTTTTTCAGGTTCTTTTGTATGCAATTCTGCTTCAAGCAGCTCTTTGTTATGATCAGCAATTTTGATTTTATTCCATTGTTCTATTGTTCCGTCATAATAGACAGATTGTAATGATGAACAACTGTTAAATGCGAAATTTTCTATACTTGTAATGCTTTCAGGGATTTTAATAGATTCAAGAGAAGCGATATTTAAAAAAGATGCATGAGTAATAACACTTATACTATTTGGAAGTTCTACTTCTTTCAAATATTTACTACCGGAAAAAGCATACATCTCAAGACTTGTTACAAAATCTGGAATAATAAATTTTGTGTTTTCCAATCCTGATGGATAACATACTAATTTTGTTTTATTTTTATTATATATTACATTGTTGTCGGTTACATATTCAGTATTATTTTCATCAATGACTATCTCATTAAGTGAAGTACAGCCACCAAAAGCACAGTAACCGATGGACATTATTGAATCCGGAATAAATATTTTCTTAATACTGCGACAATTTGAAAATGCAAATTCTTTGATTGCACTGACTGTATTACCATCAATTGAACTTGGAATATTAACTGTTTCGTCATCACCATCATATTCAGTAATGATTACAGTATTATCCTTTTCATTGATTTCATAAGTGAAATTATCTATTTTATTTGTTGCAATTGAGTTAAAGCATAGTATAGATATAAGTAAAGCAAAACAAATTAAAATCGATATTATCTTTTTCATAAAAACATCTCCAATTACAATTATTTAATCATTTCGGCAAATTGTTCTTCATTTATAATTGTTATTCCTAAATCTGTTGCTTTTTGGAGTTTTGAACCTGCTGCCTCACCTGCTAAAACATATGTTGTTTTCTTTGAAACTGATGAAGATGCTTTTCCACCGTAAGACTCAATAATCTCCTGTGCTTCTTTTCTACCATAGGTTGAAAGTGTACCGGTAAGCACAAAAGTCATACCTTCAAAACGATTATCTTTGATTTCACGAAGACTCTCCATATTAATACCAAATGATTTTAATTCATCTACCATCTGTTTTGACTGCTCAAGCGAGAAAAAGTCAACAACTGAATCTGCCATTATTTCACCAAAGCCTTCGATATTAAGGATCTCATCCTTAGATGCTGAAATTATATTATCAAGTGTCAAAAAGTGGTCAGAAAGTAATTTTGAAGCCTTTTGACCTATGTGACGGATTCCAAATGCAAACAAGAGTTTTGACAAGTCATTATCTTTTGATTTTTCAATAGCATTACGCATATTGTCTGCACTCTTTTTACCCATACCATCAAGCTGTGCGATTTTATCATAATCAATTCTATAAATATCAGCAATCTTATTTATAAATCCTCTGTTCAACAATGTTTCAAGGACTGCATCACCAAGTCCTTCAATATTCATTGCATCACGAGAACAGAAATGAATGAGAACTCGTAAAAGCTGAGCAGGACAATCAGGATTATCACATCTTATTGCTGCTTCACCATCTTCACGATGAACAGGAGAATTACAAGAAGGACAAAATTCCGGCATTTTATAAGGGACAGCATTTTCTTCATGGTTAAGAACTGAAACAACTTCAGGAATAATATCCCCTGCTTTACGGATAATGACAGTATCCCCTATTCTGATTTCCTTTTCATTAATAAAATCTTGATTATGAAGTGTGGCACGACTGACAGTTGACCCTGCAACCAACACAGGTTCAAAAACTGCGGTAGGTGTAAGCACACCTGTTCTTCCAACATTGATTTCAATATCAATAAGTTTTGTTGTCTTCTCTTCAGGTGGGTATTTATATGCCAATGCCCATTTAGGGAATTTTGCTGTGCTTCCAATAACTTCTCTCATAGAAAAATCATCCGTTTTAATTACAGCACCATCAATATCAAATGGTAAAGTATATCGAATATCACCTATTCTTCGAATTTCATCAAGAGTATCGTCAATATTATTGAACTTATTAAAAAATGGTATAGTTTTAAATCCAAGTTCCTTCAAAAACATCAATGATTCATAATGACCTTTAATTTCAACACCATCAATTTGCTGTATATTAAATACATAAATATCAAGATTTCGTTCAGCAGTAATTTTAGGATTTTTTTGTCTTATACTACCTGCAGCAGCATTTCGTGGATTTTTGAATGGCTTTTCACCGTTGAGTTCCTGTTTCTCTACAATATTAAGAAAAACATCACGAGGCATATAAACCTCACCACGAACTTCAATAAATGGAATCTCTTTTTTTAGTCTTAACGGTATCGTTTTAATAGTTCTTAAATTCGTAGTAATATCTTCACCATGAACACCGTCGCCTCGTGTTGAACCTCTTGTAAAAATGCCGTCAGTGTATTCAAGTGAAACAGAAAGACCGTCAATTTTAGGTTCAACTACATATTCTGCATCAGAAAAATATTCCTTAACTCTTTTGTCAAAATCTCTAACTTCATTGTTATTAAAAGCATCCTGCAGACTTTCCATCTTAACTGTATGAACAACAGTTTCAAAAAGACCATCAGCCTGTCCTCCTACCCTATGTGTTGGAGAATCAGGTGTCAGAAGTTCTGGATATTCTTTTTCTATTGAATCAAGTTCACGCATAAGCATATCATACTCATAATCTTCAATATCATTTTCATTCTCTACATAGTAACGATAAATATGATGATTAAGCTCATTACGAAGCTCTTCTGCTCTTAACTTTTTCTGTTCAAAATTACTCATTGGTTTCACCTTAATAATCTAAATAAAAGTTTTCTTTCAGGATATAATATCATTTGGTGATAAAATGAAAGACTTGGAAAAATATGTTTTTATATTTTTAACCGGAGGAATAGGATACGGAATTATCGAGATTTTATTTCGCGGCTATACACATTGGTCAATGATAATAACCGGTGGCACAGCCTTTGTATCCTTATATTTAATCAATAAAACCTTATCCGATATTCCTTTATTAATAAAAGCATTTCTCGGAATGATTGTAATAACAACATTAGAATTCACAGTGGGAATTATAGTAAATAAAATTTTTCATTTGAATGTCTGGGATTATACTAATATACCCGGAAATATTATGGGACAAATTTCACTGCAATTTTCTGCATGTTGGTATGGAATATCACTTATTGCTTTTATTATTTTTGAAAATATTCATATTATTATTGATTTGCAGAAATCCTATAAATCTTGACACCGTGTGGTGCAACAGTTGTAGAGATTTTATCAGTAACAATTTCTTCAGTATTAAGCCAAAGTTCTTTACAAGTGTAACTATCTGCGTTTGGTAATGAAACTTTGACAACATTATGTATATCACACATACTGCAAGTCATAAGAGCATTGGAATTAGTCTTGTTAAAGAAACAAACAGCAACCTGATTATTTTCAAGCGGTTTAACAAGAATATCCTTTAATCCTGACTTAATTCTCTTACACTGAATTCCAAGTTTATCCTGATTAACTGCAATAACATCTTTATTAGTTAAAATCTGTAATACTTTATTATCCTCGTCAACTGTACCATCATCTTTTATAAATTCACGGACATCGTTACCAAGAATAAGAGGTGCAGCCATCATAGACCACAATGTAAAATGAGATTTGTTCTCTTCATACGTAAGTTTACCATTACCAACCTCAAGCATATCAGGGTCATTAAATGCACCGGATCTTGCGTATTCATCAAGACGGACATTGAATTCATAAATTCCCATTACTGAAGCCCAATTTGGTTGAATATCACCTGTTGTTCTCCAGATATTTCCTGCTTTTCCACCCCATTTCCAAGGTTTGTTCCAGCCCCATTCACAAATTGAATAAAGAATTTTCTTTTCTTCACAATTATTTTCTTCTGCGTACTTTTTAGTTGCTCTTACAAGTTCCTTACCCATATTTTCATATTGGATTGCGGCACTATCCATAGGCGAACCAACAGGATTTGTAATTGAAATACTATTTACACCTGCTCTAAGCTTAATCTTAATCTGTCGTCTGCCTTCACGAGAAAATGCTTTCTGCTCAGCAATCATGAAATTATATTTATCTGTTTCATTAACTGTAATAACGCAAAACTGACCTTTGGCTGTATTTTTCTTCATAATAAGAGTGAAGACGTATTCACCATCTTCCGGAACGACAATATTATTGAATTCAATTTTACCAAGACCACTGCAAAGTCCTTTTACATAACTTTGTGAAACATCTTCATATATTACCTTTGCATCACCTGACAAAACAGCTTCTTTTGCTCTGAAGACAAGTTCATTATCGAGCCCGTTACCTATTATAGAAATACTGTCAATATAAGGTGCATCTGTTGGAATAAGAATATGATGACAATAGTCGTATTTAAAATATTCAATTCCCCATTCTGCAAAGGTTTCAGCATCGATTCTTTCATTATAAAGTGATGCAGGCAAATCCTCACATGTAAGTGTGCCGTTTGATGAATAGATACCAAGCTTAAGTCCCATATCATTTACCTTTTCACAAAGCCATTTAATACCATGAGGAAATGTTGAAAGGTCACCTTGTAATTTGCCGTTTTCATCACGCATTGAAGATTGCCAACAGTCATCAAGATTAACATAAATATATCCGGCATCAGCAAGACCTGATTTTTTAACAGCATCAGCAATTTCAAGAATGACTTTTTCATCAATTCTTTGTCTGAATGTATTCCAGCTTGACCAACCCATAGGTGGAGTCAATGCAGCACCATTGTTATACATCTCATCCTTTGTATAATGAATCTGAGTTTTGGCAAGTGCTTTTTTTATTTCACATTTAGGACAAATATCTTTTTTCTTTAAATACAAAATTCCGCTTCCCACCGCAGCACCGGCTGCAGCAAGACCTGATAAAACAGTTAAACCTTTTTTCATATAAATTCCTCACAATACAAAAACAGGTCAGATGTTATAGCATCATCTGACCTGTAATATTAAATGTTACGGCCTAAATGCCGAAAATATTATTCCTCAACAGGAGCTTCAGCAACTTCTTCAGCAGCTGCATCTTCTGCAGGAGCAGCTTCTTCAACAGGAGCTTCAACTACAGGTGGTTCAAGAAGTGCTTTGATTGAAAGACTTACTCTCTTCTTATCAAAGTCAATTTCCATAATCTTTGCCTTAACAACATCGCCCACTTTAAGAACTTCAGCAGGTGTACCGATATGCTTGTAAGCAATCTGTGAAATGTGAATAAGACCATCTACACCAGGAATAATCTGTGCGAAAGCACCGAATGATGTAAGGCTAACGATTTTACAATCAACATCACTTTCAACAGGATAATCACGCTTAAGGATTTCCCATGGATTATCTTCAACCTTCTTGTAACCAAGAGAAATCTTCTTGTTTTCTCTGTCAAGTTCTTTAACGAATACTTCAACAGTATCGCCAACCTTAACGATTTCTGATGGATGCTTAATTCTTGTCCATGAAAGTTCAGAGATATGTACCATACCATCAACGCCACCAAGGTCAACGAATGCACCATAGTTTGTAAGGCTTCTTACAGTACCTGTGTAAACAGCACCTTCAGCAACGTTTGCCCAGAATGCATCTTCAACTTCCTTCTTCTTAGCAGCAGCAACATCACGGATTGAACCTACTACCTTTCTTCTCATCTTGTTAACTTCAATAATCTTGTATTCAACTGTTGTCTTAACAAGTTCTTCAAGAGAGTCGTTTCTTCTGAGTTTTGCAAGAGATGCAGGAACGAATACCTTAATAGCACCATCCTGAACAAATACACCCTTATTATCACCAACGATACCTGTAACAACACCTGTGTGAACAGTATCATCTGCTTCAAGGTTTTCCCAAATTGCGCCACGATCATAAAGACGCTTTGAAAGCTTGATTGTGCCTTCAACATCATTTGTCTTCATAATGCGAAGCTTGATTTCATCGCCAACTTTAAGCTCTGCTTTTGGGTCAGCTGATGGGTCATCACTATATTCATCAAAAGACACATAGCCTGTATGCTTTCTGCCTGCAATTTCAACCTGAATTTCAGTTGCAGTAAAACCAACAACTGTACCAATAACATTCTGGTCAGAACTCATTGTGCTGAGTGATTCTTCAAGCATCTGCTCAAAGCCTGCTGTCTCCTCCATATTAATTGTGTTTGCGTTTTCAAAATTCTCGGACATAGTATTTATAACCTCCTTAATTATACTGTCGGGAGTTGAAGCACCCGCAGTTACGCCTATTGACTGAACATCACACAAGGCTATGTCCAAAAGCTCTTCTGCCGTTTCAATCAAATAAGTCGGGCAGTTTTGTTCACAGACTGCTTTTAATTTTGCAGTATTTGAACTTGTTCTACCACCTATTATTATCATAGCATCATTTTTTTCAGATAATAACAGTGCTTCTGCCTGTCTTTCTTCGGTCGCATTACATATTGTATCAAAAATAATTGCGTTTGTATAGTATATTTTTATAATTTTAGTACATTTTTTCCATTCTTTTATACTAAAAGTTGTTTGTGAAACCACAATAAATGGTTTTTCAGGATTAAATGTGTTATCCTTTAAAATATTTTCCAATTCATCGGCGGAGTTAAAAATATAGCATTCGCCCTTACAATAACTTTTTATACCAATTACTTCAGGATGAGTTTTGTCTCCTGCAATAAGTACAGGCAAATCCTCTGTTGAATTACTATCAACAATTTTATGTATTTTTTTTACAAAAGGACATGTTGCATCAATATAGTCAACAGAATGATTATGGCAATATTCCAAAGCAGATTTTTCAACACCATGTGTGCGGATTACGACTCTTTTATCTGGAGAAGCAGATTTTATATCATCAATAATATTAACACCTTTAGATGACAAATCTCCAATCACCTGTGGATTGTGAATAATAGGACCCAGTGTGCAGATTTTCTCACCATCATTTATAAGGTCATAAAGCATTGTAACAGCACGATTAACTCCGAAGCAGAAACCTGCCGTTTTTGCAAGAGTTATTTGGACTTGCATTTCTTTCTAAGCTCCCTCCAAAGAAGAACAATTCTGTCCATAACCATATTTGCTACTTCTTTGTTTTCTTTTGTACCGCCATCATCAGTAAAATTCATTTCTTCGTACTTGATTGCTTCACCAAATTTAACAAATACTTTTGAGCCGAATTTTCCTCTTTCTTCAACACAGATAGCAGCAGGAACAACATCACACTGTGCATTTCTTGCAATAAGTCCTACACCGGATTTTGCCTTTTTAGGATAACCGTCTCTTGAACGAGTACCCTCAGGGAAAATACAAAGAATTTTGCCTTTTTTTACAAGGTCACTTGCATAAT
This sequence comes from Candidatus Fimenecus sp., assembly GCA_045531435.1. Taxonomy (GTDB): domain Bacteria; phylum Bacillota; class Clostridia; order Oscillospirales; family Acutalibacteraceae; genus Fimenecus. The sequence goes on along the minus strand of JAZSDZ010000175.1, from coordinate 3,392 downwards.
TTATAGCCTGCATATCACCCTTACCGCGAACAATAGGAAAAGCATTACAGCTGATAAGTACCTTACGAGCAATAGGATTTTTAAATGCTTCATATTTTGCTACAAAGTGAAGCAACTTGTCCTTACAAGCTGTCTGAATAAAAATCGGGTCATAAATAATTGAATGATTAGCAGCGATAACAAAGCCCTCTTCACGGTCAAGATTTTCAAGACCTTCAACTTCTAATTTAACACGAGTTTTACAACAGAAATTGCATAATGGTCTGAATACATCAAAACCCTTATGTGTTTCATAATTACTGAAATCAAAATATTTCTTCTCTGACATTACATTTTCTCCTTAATTGTATCTATTATTAATTTAATTGATTGTTCAAGTGAGTTACCTGTTGTATTGATTACAACTGAATCATCAGCAGGTTTTAAAGGTGCAATTTCACGATGAGAATCGTTATAATCTCTTACCTTTAAATCATCAAGAACTTCCTGATAAGTTGATGTGCCACCCTTCTCCTTAAGCTCTATAAATCTTCTCATTGCTCTTTCTTCAGGGTCAGCAGTCAAAAAGATTTTAACTTTTGCATTTGGTAGAACAACAGTACCAATGTCCCTACCGTCCATAATACAATTATTTTTTGCTGCTATATTACGCTGTAAATCAAAAAGAAATGCACGGACAGAAGGAATAGCAGATACATTTGATGCCGCCATTGAACTTTCCGGAAGTCTTATCTCAGTTGAAACATCATCTCCATTAAGATAAACATGCTGAACTCCATCAATAAATTTAAGCTCAACATTGATTTCGTTAAGGACAGAACCAACAGCATCAGCATCAGTTGTAACTATCCCTTTACGAAGACAATATACACCAACAGCCCTGTACAATGCACCTGTATCAACATATATGAAACCAAGTTCCTTTGCAGCAGCACGAGCTATTGTACTTTTTCCTGCCCCTGCAGGACCATCAATTGCTACATTAATCATATTTTTCCCCTCACTCTATATTACTCGCAGACAATCCTGCTAAATGTCCTGTTGAAAAGGCAATCTGCAAATTAAAACCACCTGTGTATCCGTCACAGTCAATTACCTCACCTGCAAAATATAGACCTTTACAAATTTTACTTTCCATTGTTTTTGGATTTATCTCGTTTATTTTAATGCCACCTGATGTAACTATTGCCTCAGAAATATCATTAAAATCCATAACCGTCAATTTCAATCCCTTAATAGTATCAATCAGGTTTTTTCGCATTTCTTTTGTTATCTGATTAACTTTTTCTGATGGTTTAATGTGAGATAATCTGAGAATTGGTGAAATCAATGATTTAGGCAACAATGCTGCAAGAACATTTGAAATTGATTTATTACTATTATCAGAGAAATCGCGAAGTATTCTCGCATCAAGTTTTTCTTTTGATAATGCAGGTTTAAGGTCAATTGAAATTTCGTATCTTTCTTTTTCCATTTCTCGCATATGAGCACTTGCAGAAAGAATCATCGGACCTGAAACACCAAAATGTGTAAACAGCATTTCACCGAAATCGTCATATATTTCCTTTTTCTTTTTAGTGTCAAAAACCTTTATACTAACATTTTTCAGAGAAAGTCCCATACATTCACTGCAGATACCATCACGACAAACAAGCGCTGACAAAGATGGCCTTAATTCTGTTACAGTATGTCCGACGCTTTTTGCCAATTTGTATCCATCACCACTTGAACCTGTCTTTGGATAAGAAAGTCCACCTGTTGAAATTATGACGGAATCAGCAAAATATTTATTACCAGATTCTGTTACAACACCTTTAACACAATCATCTTCAATTATCAGTTCAACAACTCGTTCTGTCTTTCGTTTTACTCCGTTGTCAGTTATATAACGATTAAGAGCATCAACAATATCAACAGCCTTATCACTGACAGGGAAAACACGATTTCCTCTTTCGACCTTCAATTCTACACCATAGTCTTCAAAAAAATACATAACATCCTGAGAATTGAATAAAGAATATGCACCGAATAAAAATCTACCATTACCAGGAATATTTGAAATAAACTTCTGGACGTCATCGCCGATATCATTGGTAACATTACAACGACCTTTACCTGTAATCAAAACTTTTCTGCCAATTTTATCGTTTCTTTCAAGAAGAAAAACATCAGCACCATTTTCAGCAGCTGTTCCAGCTGCCATAGTACCTGCTGCACCTGCACCGACTACAATAACGCTTTTATTCATTCTCACCACCATCGGGTTTATCGTACACCTGATACTCATCCCATATACCTTCTAATTTATTGAAATTATTATAAACTTCTTCACGACGGCTGAATGTAAGTGCAACAATTAATGCATTTATAAGACTCAATGGTGCAACTAGTGAATCAACAACTGAAACGATATCACTTTTTGCAACAAGTAGCGTATTGGAAAATTCAGCAATAGGTGAAACAGCTGAATCAGTAATTGCAATTATATTTGTTCCTCGGTCACTGATAAAACGAAGTGCATTGATAGTTTGTTTTGAATATCGAGGAAAGCTGATAGCAATACATACATCATCCTCATTAATTCTGAACATTTGTTCAAACATTTCACTGCCACTTGATGTATCGACAAGAACAACATTTTCAAAAACAAGGTTAAGATAAAAATGAAGAAAACTTGCCAATGAAGCAGAGCTTCTTACACCTAAAATGTAAATTTTCTTTGCATTATTAATTGTTTCAACGGCTTTTTTAAACTCTGATTCACTGACAATTTCAAGAGTATTTCTAATAAGCTCAATATCACCATTAAGAACTTTTTTAATGGCATTATCCTCACCAATCAGATTACTTGAAACCTCCATACGCTGAACTGCAGTCAATTTTGATTTAATCATCTGCTGCAATTCTTTTTGTAATTCAGGATAACCCTTAAATCCCATTTCAGTAGCAAAACGAACAACTGTAGATTCACTTACGCCGACTTTTTCACCTAATTTTGAAGCGGTCATAAATGCAGCTTTATCATAATTTGTTGATATATACTGAACGAGTTTTTTATGGCCTTTTGATAACTTTTTATTATTCAAATCAATTTTTGAAAATATAAATGATTTCATTAAGACAATACCTCTTGTCAAATTAAAGATTAAGAATAATTATACTATAAATCTTATGATAATTGCAATATGTTTTGCAGGAAATCTTGCAAAATTATATCTTAATTGGTGAAAATATTTTTTCTTTTAAGCAAATATCTGTTTTTTTAAGAACTAAACTATAATAATCTGTCGATTTGACTTCAAAATCAAAAATTCTGTTGATATTGTCATTGTTATACTTAGCAATATCAGAATATCTTACAACAAATGGTAATTTACATTTTTTAGCCAATT
>JAZSDZ010000160.1:0-40913 GCA_045531435.1 Candidatus Fimenecus sp. | reverse complement strand
TAACTTCAACATCTTCTGTAATAAAACTTTCAGAAATGACTCCTTCAATCTTGTTTGTGTAGAGCAAAGCACAATTTTCTACTATTCTGTCTTTGAGAATAATTTTACCATTTACAATAGCTTTCATAAAATACACATCCTTTGCCATTATTAGTAAATTCTAGCACAAAAAAACAAGTAATTCAATGCTCTGTTTCAGCATTCTCTAATAGTTTGTCGAAAGTTTGTGGTGTCGCAGCAATCGGAGCAATGCGTTTTATGTGCGTTGGCTTCGGTTGACGCACTTTTTTGATTTTACGGAGGAGCTTTTTTATGAAATAAGATAAACAATTTGCAATTCTTATAGTAATATCAATCATTCCACTCACATCAAGTGAAGCTACATATTCAGGTGCTTGTGGTGATGATGTAACTTGGACTTATGATGATACAATTTGTGTTGATAGTGGTATCGTTGGTTTATATAGCATTTAAGCCATTTACAAGCATTAAGCGTTGCATTGGGAAAATCGCCACTCCCTTCTGCAACGCTTTTTTATTAAGTTTATAACCGAGAAAAACTCTCTTACCTATCGTTAAATTACTGATAATCGTTATTTTACTGAATTTCTATTTTCTTTTATAATTCAAAATGAGGCTTCCGTTTTGGGTTTCGGATTTAGCGAGTTCAAAGTTTGAAATGGTGCTATTCATAAACAATGGTTTATCGTTTTTATCAGCAATAATTGGAGCTACCACAAGGCTCAACTCATCAATTACATCGGCACGCTGAAATGCACCATTGATAATACTACCACCCTCTAAAAGCAGAGTTTCACAACCTATAAGATTTTTAAGTTTGGATAAGGCAAAATCCACATCAATTTCAGTTTTGCCTGCAATAATAAACGGTATCTCCATATCTATAAGATATGAAAGATAACGATTATCAACTTGCTTTGTCAGCACCTCGATAATCTGTGCACCGTCATAACCAGGGTCACCGTCGGGGTCAATGATTTTATTGGATTTCCAACCAAGTTTACCCATTGTATCAAAGGCAACTGCATAAAAACCTGAAAGATTTTCGGGTACAAAGTCCACCTTTTCTTTTACAGGCTCATATTTTGACAGGTCAGGATACCATCCACCCGTAAAACTGCCTTCCATGGTAACACGACCACAGATAAAACCGTTAGATTTGAGTTTTCTGTTAATGTCATAATAGATTTCGCAGGCACTTTCACATTCAGGCTGTGAAAGAAAATCTCCTGTCACCTTGCCATCAACAGATGTTACCATATGACAAATAATATATGGTCTGTTCATTATTTCAACTTCTTTCCGTCAGAAAATGCGTTGCCTACTTTTTCACCGAGCTTAATATACGTGTGATGAACGCTGTCATAAGTAATAGCCTCTAATTTTTGTGCATCGATAAGACCGTCATCACCTAAAACAAACTCATCAGCAGAAACATTTACAATTTCACCAATACAAATTCCGTCTTCATTGAATTTCAAGAGATTGCACTCAATAGTCATTGGAAATTCATTGATAATTGGTGCATTTACAAATTTTGATTTAACTGTTGTAAGCCCTGCTTTTTCCATTTTATCGGATACTTTGTTCCCTGAAACAATGCCCACATAGTCTGCTTCAACAACATGCTTTGCATCTGCGATACTTACCGTGAATGCTTTACTTTCAAGTATGTTTTTTGTGGTCTTGTGGTCATCTGCAAGACATACCATAATCTGATTTGTGTCATAAATTCCACCCCAAGCTGCATTCATACAACAAGGTTTGCCGTCTTTATCATAAGCAGCAACGATATAAACAGGCATAGGATAAGCCCATGTCTTAACTCCAAAATCTTTACGCATAATTATTCTCTCCTTATCTTATTTATCAAACTAATTATTCAATATATAGTTTTTTAAAATGAATTTACTGCTCTGCCAAGCCAAGGCCATTGTTCTCACCTCACCGTAATCTTTATTTTCTGTTTTTCCAAAAATATTGAAAAATTCTAACACAACAAGAAGCATTGCTATTATGACTCGCAGACATTTCATAAACATTGTCCTCATACCATCTTTTCATGTCCAATTTTCTAAAACAATTATACCACCCACACAACAAAAAGCAACAAATTACTGCAACACCATTTGAAAAAACGATGCATTATATCAAATGGTATAGTTAATGCCAAATCAGATACAATTCAGGTCGATAGTGGTATCGTCGTTTTATAATAAATCAAATAAAAAAGGCTGTCTCATTTATGATTGAGACAGCCATACTACTGACGAACCCTCGTTTCAATCTGATTCGAGAGTGTTTTTTATTAAAGGAAAAGATAATTCACACCGTTATTCAGACACCGGTTTATAATGATTTATATTTGTATTGATAAGCATATCATAATCGACTATGTGGAATAGGGTGCCGTCGGGTAACGAATAAACGCAGATATCTTCTGCTTCATTGTTATAATTAGGAAGAGAGCGTGTAAACTCCACCCTAACAGAGTCGTCTGTAAGGTATTTGCTTGTCATGTCGTAATATGTACCTGTGTATTCAAGAGTTTCACAGTCATAAAGAAGGATAGAATTATAGAGATAACCCTTATTATCGATTTCACCCTCAACAGGAGCGTATATATAACCATTTGCGCAGTCAATGCCTGCGATATGATTACTGCCGTATTTCTCATAAAACTCTTTCAGTACAACACTTTTGTCAATTGAAGCTTTTATTGCAGACATTGTATTATAAATAGAAATCTCAAACAATAGTTATTGCGAATAACCATTAATAATTTACTCAATACCTTGAAAAGAACAGGAAAAACTGCTAAAATTATCCAAAGAATATTCCTTAGAGATTTACTAAAAAGTGGAAAGTTGTATGAGAAACAGAAAAGAAGGTAGCAGTTATCGGTTATAACGGCTGCCGTGCAGATATACTCGCAGAGGTACAGGAAGAAAACAGCGCTACCAGTTATCTTTTTGAAAATTGTGCTGATTTTGTTTTCGCTATCTATGAAAACACAGACTCTGCCGGTCACAATTTCGGCTTCTCATTCAACAAGCCTATATACAAAAACGGATTCAAGACAGAAGAGGTTTACGGATATGAGTTAATTAAGGCAATCGAAGAAAGAGAGGAACAGAAATGTCGAGAAAATATTCACATATAATAGTTATAGGTGTTGACGGTGCAGGTAGTTGGTTTAAGGATGCCGATACACCTTTTTTTGATGAAATATTTAAAAATGGTGCTGTTACATATAAGGCTCTTTCTTCAAAGCCTACCATAAGTGCGGAGTGTTGGGGTTCAATGCTTATCGGTGTAGGACCTGAGGTGCATAAACTGACGAACAAAAAAGTTTCAGTTTTGCCTTATAATCCTTGGTCAAAGCACCCTACAGTTTTCCGTCGCATAAGAAAGGCGTATCCTAAAGCGGAGCTTGGCTCTTACTGTGACTGGAGTCCCATCAATAATGGGATTGTTGAAAAAGGCCTTGGTGTTAACAAACAAACGGCAAGGGACAAAGAACTGACTCCTATTATATGCGATTATATCTGTGAAAAAAATCCGGCTTTTCTTTTTGTTCATTTTGATAGTGTTGATGGTGCAGGTCACGGTAACGGCTACGGCACGCCTGAGCATATCAAAGCTATATGTGAAGTAGATAAACTTATCGGTGATATTTACTCTGCTGTAAAAAATGCCGGAATACTTGAAGATACACTCTTTATGGTTATCGCAGACCACGGTGGCACCAATGATGGAACAGGCAAGGGCACCCATGGCGGTTGGACAAATGAAGAAAAATATGTAACATTTGCTGCAATTGGCAAAGGCATAAATAAAACTGAAATAAAAGAAATGAATATTCGTGACCTTGCAGCTATTATTCTTTATGCTGTGGGTATAGAAACTCCTGAATTTGACGAAAAAGGTTGGACTTCACAAATTCCAAAAGGACTATTCGCTGATTGTAACAGTGAATATCGTGATATTTCACACCTGACAGGTGCGGTACCGAGAATTTCAAAGAATCACCACGAATCAGAGCTTGCGTAAGGAACCGGTAAAATGATAAATTCTTTAAGCAATAAAAAATCAAATTTTCTTATATTTCTCTGCTGGGCAGCTTATACTGTCGCTTATGTGGGAAGGCTTAACTATAATGCTTCAATGGTTGAAATTCTCTCTCAACTTGGGACAACCAAAGAGGCAGCAGGAACTGTCAGTTCATTTTTCTTTTTTGCTTACGGTGCAGGTCAGTTTATAAACGGTCTGCTTTCCAAAAGATATAACACTAAATATTCCGTCACTGTAGCTCTTGCAGCATCGTGCATCATTAACCTTGCTATGACTTTTTGTCAGGAAATAGATTCTATGAAACACCTTTGGTTTTTCAATGGTGTATTTCAGTCAATTCTCTGGTCATCGTTAATCAAAACCTTGTCAGATAACCTTGCTGACAGCAAACTGTCAAAAGCTGTTATGGTTATGAGTACAACTGTGGCTTCAGGCACCTTTATGGCTTATGGTCTTGCTGCACTTTTCTCATATCTTAGCTTAAATTGGAATGTAATTTTCTATGTAGCGTCAGTACTTGTGGGTGCCGTAGCAGTTTTGTGGTTTTTGGGAATGAGTACCATCAAAAAAGATACGACAGAAAATGAAATCACCGAAACAAAAACAAAGAGCAAGTTATCTTTCACTCCTGTGTTTATTATAAGCATTGTCGTTATACTTATATCTGCAGTAACAAACGGATTCATAAAGGACGGCATAACTACTTGGGTGCCATCAATTCTTAAAGAAGAATTCGGTGTAGCCTCATCATTATCTATTATTGTTACTTTGCTTTTGCCAGTGTTGTCAATTTTTGGAACATCACTTGTAAATGCACTACATAAAAAACAAAAAGATGAAAATGCCCTTAACGGATTTTTTTATTTCGTGACAATAGTTTTTACTGTGCTTATAATACTGACACTTAATCTTAAATCAGTACCTCTTACACTTATGTTATTCGGTGGTATTGCCTGTCTTATGTCAGCAGTAAACAATGTAATAACAAGCATTGTACCTCTTTATTCAAGAGATAAAATTGATTCGGGCTTTTCGGCAGGTCTTCTTAACACATTCTGTTACATAGGAAGCACTCTTGCAACATCAATGCTGGGCAAAATTGCAGATACAAAAGGTTGGAACGATGTTTTTATATGTATTTTAGTTTTCACAGCCGTTTCATTTGTTGTTTGTTTTGTCTCGACAGTATTAAATAAAAGTGCAAAAATTAATAAAGGATGATTAATTATGTTGAAAAAAATTACTGAAACAGTAAAAGAAGCAGGAAAAATAATTCTTTCTGCATATAATCAAGAGAATACAATAACCGCAAAAGAAGGCAAGAAAAACTTTGTAACAAAGTATGATGTTGCGGTACAAGATTTTTTATTCAAAGAACTTGGCAAGGCATTTCCTGATGCCGAATTTATTGGCGAAGAGGGTGAAAGTAATTTTTCTGCCAACGGTTTGCGTTTTATAATAGACCCGATTGACGGTACAACAAACTTTATGCAGGATTATCGTTGTAGTTGTATTTCTGTTGCACTTTGCAAGGGGAATGATGTTATTGCAGGTGTTGTATATAACCCTTATACCGATGAAATTTTTAGTGCTGAAAAAGGCAAGGGAGCATACTTGAATGGTGATAAAATAAAGGTAAGTGAACGCCCACTTTCAGATGGACTTGCTCTTTTCGGAACATCTCCTTATCACCCTGAAAACACAGACGAAACTTTCGTGCTTTTGAGAAAAGTTTTTGATTTTTCCCGTGATATTCGTAGAAGTGGCTCAGCAGCTTACGATATATGTATGATAGCTTGTGGCAGATGTGAAGTGTTTTTCGAGAAAAGTTTGCAACCATGGGATATTGCTGCAGGAACACTAATCTTAAAAGAGGCCGGTGGCGTAGCATTAAATTATGAAGGCAGAGAAATTAGTTTTTCAACACCTAATGATGTTATTTTTGCTAACCCTGAGGCTTATGAAGAATTTAAAACTTTGCTTTAATAACATTTAAGAATTACATTCGTTATTTATTTTTAATGTTTTTCCTTTTGTTTATGAAATTTCCAGCAATGATAAAAATGTAAGTTTTTTTATTTTTCAAATGGTGCATAGCACATAATTTCCTATTGCAGGGGTGTTTTAGTATGAATTTTGTAAATGTTAAACAGAATAAAAATGTTTTTGCAGATGGTGTGCATGACGATACAAAAGCTTTGCAAGCGTGCATTGATATGGTTAAAGACGGTGGAATGGTATATTTCCCTGACGGTACATATCTCATTTCAAATGCGCTAATCTTTTATTCTAATCAACACCTGAAATTCTCTGATAAGGCAATCCTTTTACGAAGTGATAAAAGCGAGCCGTTAACACGATATTTGCTTGCATCATATTCAAAGCCTGACTGGACAGGATACAACGGTACACACGATGTAGTTGTTTCAGGTGGCGTATTTGATGGAAATGCAAATCTTACAGAGCATAGCACCCTGGTCAATACTGTTCATTGTAGAAATATTACCATAGAAAATTGTCGTTTTGTACATTGTTCCCAATGGCATTTCATTGAAATCAACTCAACAGAAAATGCAGTTATAAAAAATTGTTATTTTGACGGAACTACATACACAGTAGTAAATGATGCCTTGAAAAATGAGTTGCTACAGCTTGACTGGGCGGGTGAAAATTCATATGGTCCGGTTTATAATTGCGATGGAAAATATATTGAGCATTGTCTTGACAATACAACTTGCCGAAATATTGTTATTAAGTCCAATATTTTCAAGTGTGACGGTTTTCCGGCAATCGGTCACCACGGCGATTGTGAACATTACAATATTGAAATAAGTGATAATATTTTCGATGGGCCTTCGGGCAGATGGTCAATGAGCAGGGGATATATAATATTCAGACCATTGGTTCACGATGTAGTTATTAAAAACAATGTGTTTATTGCCCTGGAAGAAACTGACTCACCAAATTTTGGTATAATAGTTGAAAATCCTGATAAAACTACTTTGATAACTGAAAACAATTTGTTTATAGGGAACATTAATGAATAAAAATTATAGTATTAAAGCCGTATAAATGAATTAAGCGTTGCATTTGGAAATTCGATACTTCCTTTGGGAAATGTGCACAGAGTGTATTGTAGTTTTTCCTGACGGTATTGGTGTTCTTCCCTGGATGTTCTGCGGTACAAATGAAATTGGGAAAATTACTGCAAAGAAAATGAAAGCTGGACCTATGAATACAGACTCAAAACAGTAGGTATTATTTCGACACCAATAATCAAGTTGTAATAACAGAATTATTAGGGAATATATTGTTTTTATTATGATAAAATGGTAAAATTAAATATAATTTGGGGGATGATACAATGTTAAAAAACAAAAAAACATCTGTTACAGAAATTCCAAATACTGCTTTAACAGGAAATGAAGGAAGATTTATATCTAAATCCGAATATTTCTGTGTTATGCTTTCAAGAATTGGTGGTATGTTTGGTACAACTCTTACAGGCTCTCTTGCTGCAGCATTCTTGCATGAGCTGTATTTTGGTCCTGTAGGTGTTGACTCAGATAAAATTGCAAGCATTCTTGCTGTTCAAACCACACTTACAACAATTTTAGGTATAGTAATCGGTGCAATTTCCGGTTTAATTATTCAGAAATGGAAAACCCGTTGGGGTAGATATCGTCATTGGTATATTATATGTCTTATTCCTGTATTTGTCCTTACAGCTTTATACTTCTATGTTCCTAAGGGCTGGACAGTTGAACAAATGACTCTTTTCCGATATGGTATAGCTTGCTGTCAGACTATATTCAATGCATTTAACAATGCTGGTCAAAATATTGTTCAGGTTATTTCACCAAATCCAAAGGAAAAGAAAACTGTTGCAACAATATGGCAGTTATCTTATTATATCGGTTACGGTGGAGCATATATAGCAACCTTTGTTTACGGACTTTTCAGTGATGACAAAAATAAGATGTATATGACACTTGCTCTTGTTGCTGCTGCTATTACTGCATTTGGTAATCTTATGTGTGCTCTTTTCTGTAAGGAAAGAATAGAGTTACCAAAGAGACAAAAAGTTAAAGTGTCAAGGACATTGTTGACTCTCTTCAAGCATAAAAACTACCGTGCATACCATTGTATGCAATGGGTAAACGCTTTTGCTATGCTTGGTAAAATGTCAACCTATCTTGCTGCAATAACAGTAGGCTCATCAAAAAACCTTCTTCTTACACTTCCAACTGCTGTTGGTACTGTTGTAGGTAACCTTATTGCAACAAAGCTTTCAAAGAAACATGAACCTACAAAACTTCTTAAATTCTGTGGTATCTATTCACCTGTGGCAGCTGGCATCCTTTTTGGAATTTGCTTTGTAGAAGCAAAGATGGGCATAAGATTCTTCGAGGGTTGGAATAGTATATTCTTCTATGTATTCTATTTCATTTTCGGTATGGGTATAGGTATTCAGGAACTTTCAAAATCTCACTTTGATGTTGAATTCTATGATTATCTTGAATGGCAGACCGGTGAAAGAATGGAAGCTGTTCAGGGTATTATTCCTGGTTGGGTTAACTCTGCTTGTGTTTATCTTAGAGACCTTGCAATTCCTTTTATGCTTGCTTGGGCAGGTTATTTGTCTTCGGCAGAAGGCGACCTTGTTAAAACAATGCAGGCACAACCTACATATCTTGACACATGCCTTAAGATTCTCGCATTCCTTCTCTTTGGCTATACTCTTGCCAATGTTCTCAAGGCAATCATCCTTAAAATATCTTATGATATTGAGGGCGAAAAGAAAGAGCAGATGTACCGTGAACTTGCCGTAATGCGTGAAGAACGCCACAAGGAAAACGAAACTACTTAAGGAAAGATAATTTTTATGAAAATTACGCCTCAAAGCACACTTTCTGATGTGCTTAACAATCCTGTCGGATACGATATTGCTCAAAAGGTAGTTTATCGTAAAAATATATCCAATGAGATTTTCTTTGATACAAAGTTTTGCAAAATGACCATAGCAGAGCTTTTGGGCAATACACTTTCAAATGAAACTTTGGAACATCTTCTTAATATTCTGAATTCAAATCCTGAAAGAGTTATTGCTAAAAACAAAGTTGACCCTGAGGGGTGGAAAGAAGCTGTTATCTATTAGATTTATCCACGTTCATTTATGGATTTAAACGGTGATGGTATCGTTGTTTTATATAGCATTTAAGCCATTCAAATGAATTAAGCGTTGCATTTGGGAAATCACTACTCCGTTACGCAACGCTTTTTGTTTTATTATCCTATTGCCATTTTGAAGCAAATTGGCAAGTTTGTTTCAGGCAGATTTTTGAGTTTAATTGTGAGTGCCTTTTCATCTCTTATAAAGTCGATTTTTTCATCACTGCCTAAAAGCTCAATACTTTCAATGAGATAGTCGTGAGGAATGTGCTTTTTAAGTGTTTTAATCTTGACAGTCTTTGATGGTCGCATCTGGAATACATAAAGAAAACCATTTTTGTATGTAAATCTGAAATCTTTATTTGTAAAATTCTTTTCGTCACCATCCTGGAAGAAACCGTCTTTTGCATTGACTTTACCTTCACCAAATTGTTTCCAGAATGTAGTGCCGTAAATACCTTCACCATTAGTTTCAAGCCATTTACCCATTGTGAGCAAAACTTCAGTTTCTTCATCAGTAATTGTGCCGTCTGCTTTTGGACCGATATTTATGAGCAAGTTACCATTTTTAGAAACGATATCAACAAGGTCACAGATAACCTGACGAGCACTTTTAAATTTATTGTCAGCAGTATAGCCCCAAGAGTGTTTACCAATTGCAGTGTCTGTCTGCCAATAGATTGGTGAAATGCCTGTCAATGCACCACGCTCTACATCAAATGTAGCAACATTTGGTGGAAATGCTTCATGCTTGTAGTTGATTGTAACTTCCTTGCCCCATTCTTCTGCACGGTTATAGTAATATGCTGCAAGTTTTTTGAGATATGGTTTAAAGCTGTGATTATGAATCCACCAGTCGAAATATAATACTGATGGCTGATATTTATCAATGATTTCACAAGTGCGCACGAGCCAATCTTCAAGCCATTCTTTACTTGCACCCTTTGAATATGTATCTGCAGTAGTTTTGTGAATGATTTTAGGATGGAATTCATCACATATAACTGCAGGACCATAAAAATCGCTGTAATTATCGTCGTTCACATCACTGTCACAAAGACGACCCGGATTCATAAAGAAGTAATGCTCTGCTCTATGAGTTGATGCACAAAGTGTAAGTCCCTGCTTTTCACATTCAGTTTTTAATTCGCCAACAACATCACGGCATGGTCCCATATCTACAGAATTCCATTTGTTAAATTCTGTTTCGTACATAGCAAATCCGTCGTGATGCTCGGCAACAGGCATAACGTATTTCATACCTGCTTTTTTGAAGAGAGAAATCCATTCTGCAGCATCAAATTTTTCTGCCTTGAACATAGGAATAAAGTCTTTATAGCCAAATTTATCCTGAGGTCCCCATGTTTTTTTATGGTGTTCAAATTCGCGGACATCTTGGTCATACATACCTCTTGAATACCACTCGTTACCGAAGGCGGGTACAGCATAAACTCCCCAATGAATAAATACTCCTAATTTGTCGTGCATATACCATGAAGGCACTTTGTGTTGAGATAGAGATTCCCAGTTTGCCCTGAAATTTCCTTTTTCGTTTACTTCATCAATAAGTTTTAAATATTCTTGTGTTGTCATTTTTTCATCACCCAAAATGATTATACATTATAGCGACAAAAAATGCACTACTTTATTTGGAAAGGTATTAAGAAAATAATATGGAGGTGCTTGAATCAAAAAAATCAGTTTTACACCGCTTATAATTTTCATAGCATCTATAAGCTGTTCATCATCAAGTTCACCGTTGCCATAGTCCTAAAACATCGCACGGATTTTTAATACATTTATATAACCACGATATTTTTGTTCTGTTAAATCATAGAAAATATATGGAATAAGGTTTAGAATTGCTCCGATTATTGAACAGATAATCAAAACATCAAAAAGATTGTTTCGCATCTCGTCATTGTACAGTACATCATAATCCTGTACCACAACTATTTATGGAATATTATACCACCCATACAAAGAAAAAAAGCAACAGTTTTCAGACTGTTGCTTTTGTGCTTATATTACTTTGTAGCAGGGGAGACAATTGCGAATTGATTGCCACCCTTGACGATAGTGAATGTTGTTGAAGTTTCACCTGTTGGCATCATTCCGTTCATACCATTCGGAGGAGTCGAATTTTCAGGCATATCGGGTCTGTTGCCCTCCGGCATTTGTGGGCGTTCACCTTTTGGCATATCAGGCCTTTCTCCTTCAGACAATTCAGGTCTGTTACCATTCATATTTTCAGGTGGTGTCATATTTTCCGGTGGTTCAAAGCCTTCGGGCATTTCGTCGTATTGTATTTCAGGTTTTTCGCCATGTGGCATTCCACCCATCATACCATTTGTTGAAACTGCAGAAAATTGATTGCTGCCATCCCAGAATGTGTAGTCTCCTGCAACAAGCTCGTCACCTGCAATTAAAAGATACGTAAAAGCATTAGTAGGTGCATATTCGCCAACAATTTTACCATCTTTATCTTTAAGAGTATAGGTGTTGACACCACTCTGACGATTTGCAAAATTAAACACGGCATATGTCTGGTCGCCACCTGCAATATGGTCAAGCATATTGCCTGATGCAATCACCTTACCACCATTGATATAAATACCCTTATCGGAGTCGATACCTGCGTCACCACTTGTAGCACATGCCTGTGCAGTAATAGTACCACCATTGATTACGAGCCAACCGTTGGAGTCGATTCCGTCACCTTCACCTGTTTTTCCGTCACAGAGAATGTTAAGTGTACCACTATTCATTGTAGTCACAGAAACATTGTCTTCGTTGGTGTTAATTCCGTCATTACCTGACGTGATGTTGATAATACCACCGTTGATTGTAAGGTGGAGTTCGCTGTCAAGACCTTCATTTTCTGCCTTAATATTGAGAACACCGTTATCCTTATCCCCGCCATCAATGTTCATAGTTTTCTTTGAATAGAAAGCACCGTCGTATTTGTGGAGCTTCTTGCTGTCAACAACCTCTGTGCTATCTTCATTAAGTTCATAAGATTTATAAATCTCTGCAACATAAGAGCCATTGATATTGTTTTCTGTGTCGTCTGCAATAATTACATTAGCACCTGCTTTGCTTGTATCAACATCCTTTGTTGCAGTTTCTTCGTCATCACTGCCACATTCATATACATTATAGAAAATGACTGCAGGAGCAACAGTGCAGGAAATGTCAACACCATTGAGAATAAGTGTTACAACTGCATTCGGGTCAGTTTCTGCATCTTCACCTAAATCAACTGCAATTTGTCCTGCCGACAATTTACCACTTAGAACATATCTGCCGGGCTTTGTGATGTGGATTACAGTATGCTTGTCGGCATCTTCCTGTGAATGTTCATCTTCTTTTTCGCCTTCGCCATATTTGAAATCCTGACCTTCAAGATAGAAAACAATGTCATTTGCAGAATAAACTGCTTGTGAATTATCGTTTGTAATCTCGTTTTCGTCAACTGTGATTTTGTTGTCAGAAAGGTTAATCTGAACACCGTCAATTTTTTGTTCTGTCGGTGCGTTACAGCCTGTCAGAATCAACATTAAAATAATAATACACACCAATACCTTTTTCATTTTATCAAGACCTTTCAAAATGATGCTTATATTATTATTGCAAAAAATGAATTTGCAATAAATAAAATGTTAAATTTCAGTGAACATACTTAATTATATCAGGAAATAAAACTAATTACAAAATATTATTTTTTTATTGACTTTTGTTCTTTATAGGAATATAATTATGAAAAATTGGTTTTTGAAGGTAATAAATATGAACTTAGCTCGTTTTTATGCAAGTAAATATTTCTTTAGCTTTAGCGTAGCTTTTTATTTTAGCTATGCTTATTTTGCTTTGAAAAAGTTACTTGTGAGGGCATAAAAGTTTTAAAATTTATTGAATTTTTCAGCAGTTTTTAAAGCCTCACTTGTAACTTGGCAAGTGAGGTTTTTGTTTTTGAAAGGAATGTTCCATATGTCAGACAAATTGAATGAAGCAAGAAAGATTATTAATAGAGTGGATTCTCAGATGGCTGAACTGTTTGCAGAAAGAATGAAGGCTGTTGAAATGGTTTCTGACTATAAAAAGGAATTCGGACTTCCTATTTCTGACCCCGAAAGAGAAAAAGCAGTTATTGAGAAAAACTCTGATTTGATTAATGACAGCACTATTAAAGAATATTATATTGAATATATTAAAAATCTTATGTCTATTTCCTGTGCATATCAATATCGTATGCAAAACGGACTTAAAGTGGCGTATAGCGGAGTTGAAGGCGCCTTTGCACATATAGCAGCAGGAAGAATTTTTCCTGAAAGTAACAGAATTTCGTTCAGAGATTTCAAATCAGCATATAATTCTGTTGTAAATGGTGAAGCTGATGTGGCAGTGCTTCCCATTGAAAACAGTTACGCAGGAGAGGTAGGACAGACAATTGACCTTGTTTTTTCAGGTGAGCTTTTTATAAATGGTATTTATGAGCTTGAAATTCATCAGAATCTGCTTGGCATCCCTAGTGCAACTATTGATGACATAAAGAAAGTAACAAGTCATCCACAGGCTCTTGGTCAATGTCACGATTATATAAAACTTCGTGGCTTTGATACTGAAGAAGCAAACAACACTGCAGTTGCTGCAAAAACAGTTGTGGAAATGAATGATAAATCACTGGGTGCAATAGCAAGTGTTGAGACGGCAGAAATATACGGGCTTAAAATTCTTGAAGCAAACATCAATAAAAGTGGTGAAAATACAACTCGCTTTGCAGTTCTTTCAAAGGTTAAAGCCGATTCACAGGCACTTTCAAGTTCTGTTCTTATGTTTACAGTTAAGCACGAAGCAGGGTCTTTGGCAAATGCAATAACCATTATCGGTAGATATGGCTATAATATGACAGCA
Source organism: Candidatus Fimenecus sp. (assembly GCA_045531435.1). Lineage (GTDB taxonomy): Bacteria > Bacillota > Clostridia > Oscillospirales > Acutalibacteraceae > Fimenecus. The sequence continues at coordinate 26,732 of JAZSDZ010000160.1, read as the reverse complement.
CTCAGAAGCAGACCTTTGAAAAAACATTCATGGCAGTATTATTTTTATATAGAAATTGATGGCACAACAGATACAGAAAAAGGACAAGAAATGATTGCAGAGCTGAATAAGGTCTGTGATAAGCTTAAAATAGCAGGAACATTCGCACCTCACAGTGAAATTTAGGAGTGATTCATATGAATATACACTTGAACTTAAAAGAAAACAGTTACGATATTGTGGTTGAAAGAGGAATTCTCGCAAAAGCACAGGAGTACCTCAACTTAGACAGACGAGTTCTTGTGGTAACTGATTCAGGAGTTCCTGAAAGGTATGCGCAGATACTTGCAAAACAATGCAAAGCTCCGATTATATACACAGTTGAAGCAGGTGAAGATTCAAAAAGCATTACAGTTTTTGAAAAACTTCTCCATGTGATGCTTGAAAATAATTTTTCAAGAAAAGATTGCGTTGTTGCAGTAGGTGGTGGAGTTGTAGGTGACCTTTCGGGTTTTGTTGCGTCGGCATACATGAGAGGCGTTGATTTTTACAATATTCCTACAACGCTTCTTTCACAGATTGATTCATCCATCGGTGGAAAAACTGCAATAAATTTTGGTGGAATTAAAAATATTGTAGGTGCTTTTTATCAACCGAAAAAAGTTCTTATTGACCCTGAACTTTTAAAAACACTCCCTGACAGACAGATCTCAAACGGACTTGCAGAAGCTGTGAAAATGGCGTTGACATCAGACAAAGAACTTTTTGAAATATTTGAAAATAAAAATATCAGTGAAAGTATTGATGAAATTATTGTTCGTTCACTCAATATTAAAAAATCTGTTGTAGAGCAGGACGAAAAGGAGTCGGGCATAAGAAAAATACTGAATTTTGGACATACAATCGGTCATGGTATAGAAAGTAGTGGCAATATGTCAGAGCTTTACCACGGAGAATGTGTAGCTCTCGGACTTATTCCTATGTGTCACGAAAATATACGACCAAGAGTTGTAGATGTACTGAAAAAATGCAATTTGTATAATGTTATAGATTTTGATTGGAATAAAATCAGCGAATCAGCATTTCACGATAAAAAAGCCGATGGTGATATGGTAACAATAACCATAGTCAATGAAATTGGAAAATTTGAGATGAAAACCATGAAATGCAGTCAGGTCATTGAAATGGCTGAAAATTGTCTGAAAGGATGATATTGATGAAAAATACATTCGGTAACAGCGTAGCAGTTACATTATTCGGTGAAAGTCACGGTGAATATATAGGTGCAGTCATTGACGGACTTGCACCCGGAATAGAAATTGATAAAAAATATATTGAGCATATGCTTACGCTCAGAAGACCTGACGGAAGGATTTCTACTCCGAGAAAAGAAAAAGATGAATTCAGAATTGTCAGTGGTATTATAAACGGAAAATCAACAGGCACACCTATAACAATTCTTATTCCCAATGAAAATGTAAAGAGTAGTGATTACGCAGAAATGAAAACTGTGGCTCGTCCTTCTCACGCAGATTATACAGCACAATGCAAATATCACGGATATCAGGACTCAAGAGGTGGCGGACATTTCAGCGGAAGAATAACAGCAGCTCTTGTTGCCGCAGGTGCAATATGCAAATCAGCTTTAGAAAAAAAAGGAATTTTCATCGGCTCTCATGTGAAATGCTGTGGCGGAGTTTCTGACAGAGATTTCAATGATTTGATGTCAGATATTCAGGCGTTGAATGAAAAAACATTTGCTGTGCTTGATGATTGTGAAGAAACAATGAAAAACCGAATTGTTGAAGCAGCAGAAAGCGGTGACAGCGTAGGTGGAATTCTTGAAACTGCTGTAATCGGTATTCCTGAAGGAGTAGGAGAGCCTTGGTTTGATTCTGTGGAAAGTCTTGTTTCCCATATGATGTTTTCTATTCCTGCTGTAAAAGGTATTGAGTTCGGTGCGGGTTTTGATTTTGCTGAAATGACGGGTAGTCAGGCAAATGACCCGTTTAAAATCGAGAATGAAAAAATCCTTACAGAAACAAATAATAATGGTGGTATAAATGGTGGCATCACAAACGGAATGCCTGTATTATTCCGAACAGTAATTAAGCCTACACCTACAATCTTTAAGCCACAGAATACAGTTGACTTTAAGAATATGACTGAAACTGTTATTGAACCAAAGGGTAGGCATGACCCTGCGATTATTCACAGAGCAAGAATAGTTCAGGATGCAGCAACAGCGATTGTAATTTGCGATATGCTTACAACGAGATTCGGTACAGACTGGTTGAACGGAAGTGAAAAATAATGGGGAAATATGGATGCATTGGCAAAAAATTGACACATAGTTTTTCGAAAGAAATTCACGCAAAGATTGCTGATTATGCATATGAACTTATTGAATTAGATGAAATTGAATTTGACGAATTTTTTATCAAAAAGGATTTTAACGCTGTAAATGTTACCATACCTTATAAACAGACGGTAATACAGTACCTTGACTCATTAAGTGATGTTGCAAAACGAATAGGTGCAGTCAATACGGTTGTAAATAAAAATGGTAAGCTTTATGGTTATAATACTGATTATTACGGAATGAAAGCACTCATTGAAAGAATCGGTATTGACCTGAAGGGTAAAAAGGTTCTTGTGCTTGGAACAGGTGGCACAAGCAAAACAGCCAATGTTTTAACGGAAGATATGGGCGCTGCTGAAATAATTACAGTCAGCAGACAAAAAAGTGAAAAGCATATAACTTATGAAGAGGCTGTAAAGGAGCATTCAGATGCAGATGTGATTATCAATACAACACCGTCGGGAATGTATCCTGATTGTGACAATATGCCTATAGATATTTCATCTTTTAACAAGTTGGAAGGTGTAGTTGATGTGGTGTATAATCCACTTTGCACGAATCTCGTTTTAAGCGCAAGGGAAAAAGGCGTAAAAGCCGAAGGCGGGTTGTATATGCTTGTAATGCAAGCTGTTGTTGCAGTGGAGAAATTTATTGATAAAGAAATTTTAAAGGAAGTTGCCGATAGTGTTTTTGCAGAGATTCTTGCATCAAAGGAAAATATTGTTCTGACGGGAATGCCGGGAAGTGGCAAAAGCACGATAGGAAAGCTTTTGAATATTAATGGTTTCAACGTTGTCGATACTGATGAAGAAATTGAAAGACGATGTAATTGTTCAATAAAAGAGCTTATAGACAGTAAGGGTGAAAAATATTTCCGTGACTTGGAAACTGAGGTCATAAAAGACGCTTCCGCAAAGGGATGTCAGATAATTTCAACAGGTGGCGGTGCAATATTGCGAAAAGAAAATGTAAATGCACTTAAAAGAAACGGAAAACTGTTTTTTATAAATGCGAGTCCTGACAGACTTTGTCCTACGGATGACAGACCTCTTTCTGATACAGCTGACAAACTGAAAAAGTTGTATGATGAAAGAATAGACATTTATATGGGAACTGCAGATGTTGTTGTCCCTGATATGGCAACACCTGATGAGGAAGCAGAATTTATCCTTAAAACAAGAACGGAGCTGATAATGTGAAAATACTTGTTATAAACGGACCTAATATAAATATGCTTGGTATAAGAGAGCCGGAGCATTACGGAAAAGAAACATATGCTGACCTTGTGAGTAAAATTCAGAAGCATTGTGATACAAAAAACATAGATGTAAAAATTTATCAGTCCAATCACGAAGGTGACCTTGTTGGTGAAATCCAGAATGCATATGGTAATGCAGACGGGATTGTTATTAACCCGGGTGCGTACACTCACACAAGTATTGCTATTCTTGATGCAGTAAAATCGGTGAATATTCCGACTGTTGAGGTGCATATTTCCAAGGTGGAAGAAAGAGAAGATTTTCGACAAATCAGTTTTGTCCGTCTTGCCTGTGTAAAAACTATCATAGGCCACGGCACTGACGGATATCTTGAAGCAATTGATTATCTTACAGAAGGTAAATAGTATGAAAGCAATTTTTAATCCCTATAAACTTAAGGGTAGCATAGCTGCACCGGCTTCAAAGAGTATGGCACACAGATATTTAATCGGTGCTGCCTTATCAAAAGAAAATTGTGTTATATCAGGTGTTGATTATAGTGAAGATATCTTTGCGACTATTGATTGTCTGAAAGCATTAGGTGCTGAAATACAGGTTGAAAATGATACAGTAACAGTTAATTCAGATAGATTTATGAAAACAACTGATACTGTCCTGAATTGCAGAGAAAGCGGAAGCACTTTAAGATTTTTTATTCCTCTTGCACTATGTCTTGGGAAAAAAATCACATTACAGGGTAGTGAACGTCTTTTTCAACGACCACTTGATGTTTACGAAAAGTTATGCCTTGACAACGGCTTTGAATTTGAAAAGAATGGGAATTCGGTAACTGTCTGCGGAAAACTTAAAAGTGGTAAATACGAAATAAAAGGGGATATAAGCAGTCAGTTTATCACAGGCTTGATTTTTGCTCTTTTATATGTGGGTGGCGAATCATCAATTTGCATTATTCCACCATTTGAAAGCAGGTCGTATATAAATCTGACAATTTCTGCATTAAAATCCTTTGGAGCAGATATTGAGTTTGAAGACGAATTTAATATTGCAATCAAAAAATCCCATCTGCATTCTTTTAATGGTGCAGTTGAAGGTGATTATTCAAATGCTGCGTTTCTCGATGCATTTAATTTTATAGGCGCGGACATTGAAATTGGTAATCTTAATGCCGACAGTCTTCAAGGTGACAAGGTGTATAAGGAATACTTCAATGAGATTTCAAAGGGTACACCAACTCTTGACATTTCGGATTGTCCCGATTTGGGACCTGTCCTTATTGCTCTTGCATCTCTTAAAAATGGTGCAACTCTTGTTGGTACAGACCGTTTGAAGATGAAAGAAAGTGACCGAGGACAAGCAATGCATGAGGAACTTCAAAAGCTTGGTGGTGGTTTGATTTTTGGTGATAATTCAATAACTGTGCCAAAACAGAATTTAAGAAATTGCAATAAAATTTTGAACGGACACAATGACCACCGTATTGTAATGTCATTGTCTTTGATACTTTCAATGTATGGTGGTACGATTGACGGTGCAGAAGCAGTAAGAAAAAGTTATCCTGATTTTTTCAAGGATATTGTGTATCTCGGAGCAAAGGTGAAAATTGAATGATAGTAAATGTCAGCAAAAAAATATTGATAGTGGGACTTGGTCTTCTTGGTGGTAGTTATGCGAGAGTGCTGAAAAGATTTGGCTTTCACATTAGTGCAATAACAAAGGAGCAAAGTTCAATAGACTATGCAATAAAAGAAAAAATAATTGATGAAGGTTCAACAGAACTTGATGAGAAGATAATCGGTGATGCAGATATTGTTATTTTTGCACTTTATCCTCATATTTTTATTGAGTGGATTGAACAAAATCAAGGATTTTTGAAAAGTGGTGCACTTATCACTGATGTAACCGGTGTAAAATGCAGTATAGTATATAAGGTACAGGAAATGCTCCGCCCTGATGTAGAGTTTATCGCAGCTCACCCAATGGCAGGACGTGAAGTATCCGGTGTTGAAAACAGTACGGACAACTTATTTGCAGGTGCAAACTACATCGTTACTCCTACTGATAAGAATACACCTGAGGCAATCAGCACCTGTATGGAGCTTGGAAGATTGCTCGGCTTTTCAAATGTTACAACTCTTTCACCGGAAGAACATGATGAAATGATAGGCTTTCTTTCACAGCTTACTCACTGTATTGCCATAACACTTATGACGTGCAATGATAAGGAAAATATGGAAAAGTTTACAGGTGACTCTTTCCGTGACCTTACACGAATTGCCCGTATAAATGACCTTATGTGGAGTGAACTTTTTATAGAAAATAAAAGTGCGCTTCTTGAACAGATGAATCTTTTCATAGATAAATTCAACGAACTTAAATCAATGCTTGAAACAGAGGATGTAGAGTCAATGAGAAAGATGATGCGTCACTCAACAGAGCGCAGGGCATTGTTCGATAAAAACTGATTTTTGGAGGAAATAAAAATGAACATGAATTTTAAAAGAAAATTACCAATTCCAATGGATATAAAGGCAGAATATCCTGTGACACCTGAACTTGAAGCTATGAAAAAAAAGCGTGATGAAGAAATCAAAGCTGTTTTTGAAAGCCGAGATGACAGATTTGTTCTGATTATCGGACCTTGTTCAGCTGACAATGACGATAGCGTAATAGATTACATATCAAGACTTAGAAATGTTCAGGAAAAGGTTTCTGATAAAATCCTTATTATCCCGAGAATTTATACAAATAAACCTCGTACAACAGGCGCTGGTTACAAGGGAATGCTTCATCAGCCTGACCCACACAAGGGTGAAGATATGCTGAAAGGCGTTGTTGCAATCAGAAGTCTTCATATCAGAGCAATGAAGGAGACTGGATTCACTTGTGCTGATGAAATGCTTTATCCTGAAAATTACAGATACCTTTCTGATGTGTTGTCATATGTTGCTATCGGCGCAAGGTCTGTTGAAAATCAGCAACATCGTCTGACTGCAAGTGGTTTTGATATTCCTGTGGGAATGAAAAACCCTACATCAGGTGATATTTCAGTAATGATGAACTCAATAACAGCCGCTCAGCATTCTCATACATTTATATACAGAGGTTGGGAAGTTGAAAGTCAGGGCAATCCTTTGGCACATGCAATTTTAAGAGGTTATGTCAACAAACACGGTCAGTCATTGCCGAATTATCACTATGAAGACCTTATTCACCTTGCCGAAACATACGAAAAATCAAAGTTGAATAATCCTGCAGTTATAGTTGATACCAACCATGCAAATTCAGGTAAAAAATGGATGGAACAGCCAAGAATAGCAAAGGAAATTCTTCACAGCTGTCGTCATTCTGCAGATGTAAAAAAGATTGTAAAAGGCCTTATGATAGAAAGCTATATAGAGGACGGAGCACAGAAACCTGAAGAATGTGGTTACGGAAAATCAATTACTGACCCATGTCTTGGCTGGGAAAAGACAGAAAGACTTATCCTTGACTTGGCTGACATACTTTGATAATAAAAATTATATAAAAATATTATACAGGCAAGGGATGTAAAAAGGCACAGACTGTATAAAACTATATATTATAAGGGGTTCTTCAGGTGAATTTGCCTGTAAGAACCCCATTTAAATTTTTAACAATCAAAATCGTTTATTTTATTGACTTTTTTCATGACGCGTCATAGGGAGTATTTGCATTTAAAAGAGGAGTTATTATGCAAAAAACAAGAGTTACACATTATTTACAGCAACTCTTTACGATGCAGATGGAAATGTTCTTGCAACAGACAGCGTTGAAATGTATTCAAATTCAGGCTTCTTTGCAAAAATCGGCGGTTTCTTCCGTGGATTCTTCGGTGGAACAAAGATTTACGAAAACTAATCTGATAAAAGAAAAAGCCATCGGGGAGAAACCTTCGATGGCTTTGTCATAAGATACTTATTGTATAGTTAAGCACCAAAATACATTGGTGTTTAATTCTTTGTTATTTAGTTTTGCAAAAAATTTTGATTGCTTCGTTTATAAATTCAGCAGTACCGTCAGCGTGTTTGTCAATATTGTTCTTAAAGCGTTCATCTGCTACATACATCTGACCAAGACCTGATAAAATCTCGTTTGTACAAGTATAATAATTTTCAGTAATGTGATTCTGAAGTGATTTTACAAGGCTTTGTGCTTCAAGTGAATCAGTTTTTTCACCGTTTCTCATGCATAGGGAAAATTCTACGAGGATATTATTTATTCCATCGGCAAGATTATTCCATTTGTCCTGTGAATAATTCCTTGTTTTTTGTTCGTATTCCTTGTACGCATCTGTTTTGCCCCATTTTTCATAGGATTCGGTTTTATAGTTTTCAAATTCAGCTCTATCAGATGCTTTCATTTTATTTCCCTCCTACTTGAACAAATGGATTAATTGTTCAAAAAAATTTCTGCTTCTGTTAAATCCACAACTGTGTTAATGTTGAATTCTCTGTCAGCAACAAAAAATGCAGAACCACGGTAGCCTGACTCAGTCAAATAATTAAAACAGTCACACAAATCATAAAGCGTCTGTGGGTCAGAAATGTATGTTTCCTTTATAACCTTTTGAGTTTTTCCACTAAAAATGCTGAATCCCGTACCCTTTATATTGTTGGTAATAACTTTTGGTTTTTCAATGCATTTTATAAGCAAGGAATCATTATCTGTTTCCACAGAAAAATTATTTTTGATTTTTTCTTCGTTTTCTTCATGTGTGATGCCACAATAAAAATCAAACTTTTCTGTTTCAAGTATGTTTCTGATTAATTCTGCATTTAAATTAATGAAAATTTCGTCAGATAACTGTAAAATTATTGTTTCGCTGTCATCTATATCATTTAAGGCTTGTACAAATGCATTTACCAAGCCCTTCTGCTGTGGTTGAGTAACATAATGAATAGTCAGACTCTTATATGCTTCTCCGATAGCGTCTTTTATTAAATCGCCTTGTTTTCCAACAACAATATATGCTTCAGTTGCATTTAATTCAATTAAATTGTTAAGTGCGAATTGTATTAAATGCGTATTATTTATTTTTCTCAAGGGTTTACAAATATTCTGACCGGTGCTTTCGTTAAGACGAGTGCCATCACCACCGGCTAATATTACACCAATCATCAATATCCCTCACTTTTTATAAGGTGTTTAAGTTTGTATCTTTAATAATTAATTCTTCTTTCTTCAATGATAATCGGTTTTTCACCATTGTTTCGAGGAATTGAAATAAGATGCTCTGCACAGAATGATACCATTAATGTGAGCAATCCCATAAAAATGAAAATTAATCTTAACATAATGCTATCAATTGCATCATTAAGTGACAAGCTGAGTGCCTCAGGTAAGCAGAATATGAAAAGCTCTAAAATGCTTACAACCATCGCAATTATTGATGTGAAGATAACTCGTCTTGGTAAAACCTTTGAAGCGTTTACGATACCACAAACGGCAAAGTCGTAGTATTTTGAAAGAGTAAATTTGCTTTTGCCCTTCTTACGCTTGTCCTGTGTGTAATAAACAAATTCAAAGGATGAGCCATATTCATAAATAAGTCCACGAAGGAAAGGCTCGTTTGTGTTGATTTTTTTAAGGACTTCTATAAAGCTTTTATCAAAGAGTTCAAATTCAGTAGCGTGAGGCACCATCGGAACACCAAAAACATTGTTGATTATCCAATAGAACACAGTTCTTATAAAATAAACAAATTTGTTTTCTCTGCTCTGATTTTTTACACCAAAGACAATCTGAGCACCTGTTTCCCATTTTTCTACAAGTCGTGGGATTTCTTCAGGTGGATTCTGTAAGTCAGCATGTAAGATTACGGCACAATCTCCCTTTGCCTGTTGAAAGCAATAGAAAGTGCCTTTTGCATAACCGAAATTTTTTGAATAAAAAACTGCCTTTATATGCGGGTCTTTATTGCAAAGTTCTTCAATTTTCTCTTTTGACCCGTCACTTGAACCGTCGTCAAAAAACACGATTTCATAATCGTATTTTGTGAGAGTCTGCATTACCTTTGTTGTTCTTTCATATAATTCGTCAAGAGTATTGAGCTCGTTGTAATTAGGAACAACAATTGAAATTAGTTTTTTACTCATTTTATGTACCTCATTTTTATGTACTTAAAAATTATTGATCGTAATTTTCATCCAATCCATATTTCTTGATAATTTTAGGATATGCATGTGAGAACCAAAGAACATAGAGAAATTCATATAATGCCTTAAATCCGTCAATAAAGAAATTGATTGGACCCTTAAGTGAAATTGAATGGAGACCGTTAATAATTGTCTCTTTTGCGAATTCAAATGCACCGTGCTCTTGTAAAGCACCCTTGTTTGAGAAACTCTTCCAGTGATACCAGCTTCGGATTACTCTCAAATCTACACTTGGAACAGCAGATAAATTCTGACCGATATGTTCTGTCGCAACAACTTTTCCCATATCTTTTAAGTGTTTTGGCGGGTTGTAAGAACCGTCTGCGACAACCTTAGTATAAAGTTCAGTACCAGGTAACGGTGTGAAGTGGAACACAGGTGTAAGGTTTGCTTTGATTGTGTTAAGAAGTTTTACGGTATCTCGGAGTTGTTCAACAGTTTCTCCGGGGAAGCCGACAATAAATGATGCTACTGTTGTAATACCTAACTTATTAAGTGCTTCGAATGTAGGTGCAATTTTACTGTAATCAATATTTTTATGTACAATTTTCTGCATTTCAGGAGAACCTGTTTCTACACCAAATAAAATCCAACGACAACCGGCATCGTACATCATCTTAAAATCTTCTTCATCAAGAATTCCAATTCGCATCTCAATGCCCCAATGGAATTTAAGTCCCATATCGTGTACTCTCTGACAGAAATCAACCACATCGCTTTTTTTCATACACCAGAGTTCATCAGAGAAATAAATGCCATCAACACCGTGATTGTCAACTAAATACTTAACTTCCTGTAAAACAATATCATTTGGTCTTTTTCGGTGAGTGCTCTTGTGGAATGACTGATTTGAACAGAAGGCACATCTGCAAGGACAACCTTTTGAAGAATATACATACATCATTTTCTTACAACCAAGATAATTCTGCAAGTATTTAGGAGTGTCAATTAAGGTGTAATCTGCTACAGGTAATTCACCAAGATTAATAAAATCTCTGCATTCTGTTATTACGGTTTTGCCATCTTTTTTATATGCGAGGCCTTTGATATTTTCAAAGCTCTTGCCATCACGAAGTGCATCCATCATCTCAAGCCAGGTTATTTCACCTTCACCATAAGAAATATAATCAACATAACCGGATGCCAACACTTCTTCAATCTGCATAGAAGGCATCTGACCGCCCCAAACGACAGTAACACCTTTTTTTCTGGCAATATTAGATACTTTAATGGCATCTTTAATGCCTCTTGATGACATAAGTGATACACCGATAATATCAGGTTTGAAATCGTCAATAATTTTTGATAAATTCTTCTTTTCAACACTTCGGTCCTCAAAAAGCACTTCGTGGCCGTTGTTCTTAACGTAGGTTGCAATTGAGAGAAGTCCCATTGGGTTAGAAAGAGCTCTTGTATAATAACCAACAGAAGGATTTATGAATAAAACTTTCATTATTTCACCTCAGAAAAGATTTTTCTTTAAAAGCTTAATTGCATGATACATATAATTCTTGAATACCTCAAAAGAGGTTATGCACTTTTTAAGTGTTTTAAGAATATATATAGGTCGTAGATGGAATCGAAGTTGCATCTGCTTTTTGATTTTTATTACTTCATCAATACCTACTGTACTTGTACCGATAGTATTCGGAGCATAATAGTCATTACCCCAAGCCAAATCACTCAAAGTGTTATATTCAAGACAATATTGATAAAGCTCAGTGCCGTAATAAGGCATAGCAATATGTATTTCGATAAAATCAGGGTCTAACTTGTGAATGAATTTTTCAGTCTGTTTGATATCCTTTTTTGTTTCCCAAGGGAAGCCCACCATAAAGAAACCGAGTATAGGAATTCCTGCTTTTTTGATGAGGGATGCAGCACGAAGGCTATCCTCAAGAGTTGCTCCCTTTTTAATAAGCTTCATAGTTTTTTCGGAGCCCGTTTCAAAGCCCACAGCAATCATAAAGCAGCCGGCCTGTTTCATTTTCTGCAACAACTCAAAAGATAATGGCTTTGTACGAGAGTTTGCAGTAAATTCAATTTTACCATTAAGTGGAGAATTGATGATTTTATCACACAATTCTGATGCCCATTCGTTATCGATAGTAAAAGTATCTGCCTTAAAAAAGAAATTTCGGATATTGAATTTATAATAACATTCTTCAATTTCAGCAAAAACGTTCCCCACACTTCTTAAACGGACATTTTTACCTGAAATAATTGGAGTAAGGCAATAAATACACTGCGATGGACAACCCTTGCCGACGGAAATTGTAGCCATAGGTTCACCTGTATCAGGACGGGTATAAATTGCATTATTCATTAACTGTCTTGCAGGGAAGGGAAGCTCGTCAAGATTTTTGTTCCAACAGTTAAACTTTGTTGAAATAAATCCGTTGTCGCCACGATAAATAATTCCTGAAATGTCGTCAGGATTTCCTACACCTTTTAAAAGGTAATCTGTAAGAGGTCCCATAACAAATTCGATTTCGCCACCAACCATACAAGCAATATCACTAAGGTCGAGTGTCTGGAGAAGAGATTCTTTAGGATTGTAAAAAATTGCACCCTTTATAACAAAAAGGCAATTGTGAAAAGATTTTATCCATTTTATGAAATCAAGGTCCTCATAAATAGTTGCATTTGTAATGCTGATAAAAATCAAATCAGGTTTAAATTCTTCGATATCTGCCTTAACCTGTTCTTTAGTAGCAAGTTCTGTCTGATAGTCCTTGAGAAAAACAGAGTAGCCCTTCTGGAGCAAAACAGCAGCAGCGTAGCCTATATCATTACATGCGTGAGTAGAGGCTACAGCAGAATCTTCGATATTACATTGTGCACGGTCTTCGCTTCGTTGATATGCTCGTCCCGGTGGATAGAGCAACATTACTTTGTTCATTGCACACTTCCCCAAGTTAATTTTCATAATATTATATCATACCAAATAAGTGAATATCAAGTGTTTTACAGTCGATTATTATCAAATTCTTTAATAGCACAGCGGGTTTGACTTGAAGTATGTTTTATGATAAAATTAAAATGATAATTTATTTACTTTTATAGGGAGAATTATGATGAAAAAACTGCTAAAAAATACAGATGTTTTATTTGTAATAATGATGTCAGCAGTAATGCTGTTACATATATATTTCATTTTTTGTATTCCCGGTTATGATGACGAAAGTCAATATGTGTCAATTCCTTTTCGTATTATAAACGGTGACCGATTAGTTCAACACGAGTGGCATCTTACACAGTTCTCGTCATTGTTTTCGTATTTGCCTGTGCGCATCTGGACTTGGATTAAAGGTTCGGCTGATGGTATATTTATTTTTCTCAGATGTGTATATCTTACGATTCATACAACATTGGCAGTTCTGATATATCGATTTTTCAGAGAACACGGAAAATGGGCAGTTCTTGCATCAATTATATTTTTTATTCAGGTGCCATATGGAATTCAGGCAATCAGTTATCACTCTATGTTTGCCACATTTCTGTTATTGTTTACACTTTGTTTAGTGTGGATCTACAATAAACAGACTGAAAAAGCATATATTCTTGCAGGTGTGTGCTATGGCTGTTGTTGTATATGCAACCCGTTATGCTGTTTGGCATTTGCATTTTACCTTATTATCTGTGCTTTGTGGACGAAAAAGGGAGATATTAAAGGTAATATATTTAAAACTAAGCATTTAAACAAAGAAAAGAAACTTACAAACAGAGAAAAAAGAGAACAAAAGAAACAAGCGTTAATGATTTCTGAAAAGTCAGGTGGTTACGATTGCTTTTTCAATAAGGAGGCGGTGGTTAAAACCACTTGTGGAATTTCTATAATTGCAATTATTGCGATTTGTTATTTCTTATTAACAGGTGGAAAAATCAGTTCGATTTTTGATAACATAAATAACCTTTTAGGCAGTAGTGAATATGATGTGGGAATATTGGCATCATTCTCAAAAATTTTTGGCATAATTAAGTACTTTACTATAGCAAATCTTGGAATGCCTTGGATTTTACCACTGGTGTTCATATTAATGAAATTTGATAAAAAAAGAAAAAACACTTCCCATAGAAATGCTTATCTTGGTGTTACAGTATTATGGATGATGGTATTTGTAATTGGCGTTCTGACAAAAACAGAAGTTTATTTGTGTGCTCTTTCATTACCTTTCAGTATGTTCTCACTTGTGTGTTATATGCTTACAGAAAAGAAAAATAAGGTTTTGTTTAACTGTATGTATGCGCCGTGCTTAATCGCTTCAATAATTCATTGCCTTGCAGCAGACACACTTTTAGCGTCAATCGGAATTGTTCTTGCAATCAGTAATATTTCAGGTATGCTTTTTGTGAAGGATTTATGGAATGAAATGCATATTACAGCAGAAGGTGATTCAGAAGCAACTGACAATAAGAAAACGAAACCATTACGCAGTATAATTGTTGTGGCATTTTGCATACAGGTTATATTCTATACTGTTTTTTATCAATGCGGAAATTATTATGAAATAGGTTCACCAAAGGTAACAACCGGACCTTATGCGGGACTATGTATGTCGCAAAGTCAGTACGATTTGTACAACAGCGAGATAAGCGATTTGAACATTATAAAAGAGATTAGTAGCGAAAATGACCCTGTGTTGATAGGCTCGTTCAGAATATGGATGTATTTGCATCTGGACCGTCCTTTTGCAACATATACCACATGGTACAGAGGCGGATTTGATATGGAAAAAATGAAGTCTTATTATAAGGCAAACCCCGAAAGAAGACCTAAATACATTTATGTTGAAACATTAGACTCAGACAGTGCAACAGTCAGACTTGCGAAAGAGATAGCGGATGAAATCGGTGGTTACACAGAAAGACAATTATCCTGTGGTGTGCTTTTGAGTGTACATGGATATTGAGATTAGAAATCAACCATATTCAGCTTGTGTTAAAATTTAAAACGATAAAAAAATAAAACTCCAATAGAATTGGAGTTTTATTTTTGGTGGAGATGGCGGGAGTCGAACCCGCGTCCGAAAATCTATTCCTGAAACTTTCTACGAGCGTAGTTTATCTATTGGAATTCCCTACGTGACAGCTGACAAACAAGCATTCAGTTCGGTAGCCCTGTTATGTGTGATGGACTACAAGGCGGTTATCCATTCACATTTACTGCTAAATGACACTCCGTACCGAGCCGCAGTCCTCTCGGGGGAATGCTCGCCGCTAATTAAGCAGCAAGAAGTACTTTTTCGTTTTTGTCGTTTATTTTTAATAAACAGTCCGTTTTATGGTGGTCAGACTCCACCGCTCGCTTATCGCAGTTCAAAATCCTCGTCGAAATCCTTTCATCCCCGGATATATAATTACGAATTATCTCATTTTTTCTTTAATGGCGCGTTCAATTGTTCTTTGGGCTTCTTTTTTAGCAGCAACATCGCGCTTGTCGTAAAGTTTTTTACCTTTACAAAGACCAACCTGAACCTTTGCTCTGCCTTTTTTAAAGTAGATTGATAACGGAATAAGTGTTAAACCATCCTGTTTTGTAGTGCCGAGAAGTCGCATAATCTCTTTTTTGTGCATAAGGAGTTTACGGACTCTCATAGGGTCGCGGTTGAATATGTTTCCGTGGTCGTAAGGGCTTATGTGCATACCATTGACGAAAAGTTCACCTTCAACAATACTGCACCATGCATCTTTAAGATTGCATTTGCCCTGACGAAGGGACTTGACCTCTGTACCAACAAGCTCAATACCTGCTTCGTAGCTTTCTATGACGAAATAATCATGGAGAGCTTTTTTGTTTTGTGCAATTATAGTATTTTCTTTTTTCTCTGCCACGATTTTTCCTCCTCGTATATTATAAATTTACGGGCGAGTCGTGAATCGCCCCTATAAGCAGGCGTGTAAGCCTGTCACTACGCGTTATTACAACAAGTTTCTGCCTTTGAGAGCACGGGAAAGAGTTATTTCGTCTGCATATTCAAGGTCGCTACCCACAGGGATGCCATAGGCAAGACGGCTGACCTGAATTCCCATAGGCTTTAAAAGTCGTGCAATATACATTGCAGTTGCTTCGCCTTCGGGAGTTGGATTTGTCGCCATAATAACCTCGTTTACAGAGTCGTCAGCCATACGCTGAATCAATTCCTTAATGCGGATATTTTCAGGACCTATGTTATTCATAGGGGAAATTACGCCGTGTAAAACGTGGTATGTACCCTTATATTCGTGAGTGCGTTCAAATGCAGTAACATCACGAGGGTCTTCCACAACACAGATTATAGATGAATCTCGTTTTGCATTGTTACAGATACTGCATTTTTCACCTTCCGTATGATTAAAGCAGATGGAACAGGTATGTATATTAGTATGGGCATTATTTATGGCGTCAACAAGACTTTTTGTACCCTCGTCATCAAGACCAAGAATGTAATACGCCATACGCTCCGCCGATTTCACACCGACAGAGGGCATTTTGCGAAATTCTTCAATCAGTTTTTCCAGTGATACGATAGCCATAAATATGCTCCAATTTGCTAATGAAAATTATAATCCGAGACCAGGAATATTCATTCCACCTGTGATTTTGCCCATTTCTCTTTCAGCTGTTTCGTCAGCCTTTCTCATTGCTTCGTTTACAGCAGCAATAAGTAAATCCTCAAGCATTTCAACATCTTCAGGGTCAACAACATCAGGCTGAATCTTAACAGATACAAGTTGATGCTTACCGTTTACTGTAACATCAACAGCACCGCCACCTGCAGATGCGTTGTATTCTGCTTCTTCACATTCCTGTTGTACACGAGCCATATCCTCCTGCATCTGCTGAATGCGTTTCATCATATTTGCCTGTCCGCCCTGGTTTGGTATTCTTGCTTTCATTTTTTATTCCTCCTCAATATTCACACCGAGATTACGCGCTTTTGACATGAGGTCAGCAAGTGGGTTTTTCGGTGCTTGTTCCTGCTTGTTATTATAAACAGCAAGAGTATATGTTTTGCCAGTTATTTGCATAACGGCTTCTTTTATTGTTTTTGAATAGTCGCCTGTTTTAAGGTACATTTCCAATACAGGTGAGCCTTTGATAAGTAAATATTTATCCTGATGGATAAATGCGGTTGAGCCAGTAAGCATTGCAATAAGGCTTTTATCCTGTGAGAAAAGTTTTTCGAGAACCTCAGGCCATTTGTCGAATGGTATTGTACCCGTATTCTGTGGAACAACCTTTTCTTCCTGTGGTGCAGGAGGTGGTTCGGGAAGTGGGATTTCTTCTTTTTCCTCCTGTGGTTGCGGTGCAGGTTCTGCTTTTATTATAGGCTTTTGTTCAGGTTCAGCTATTGGCTTTGCTTCAACAGGAGCAGGTTTTTCTGCTCTGACTGAAATTTTACCTGATGTCATCATACTTTCAAGCTCACTGAGTCTGCGAAGCACAGCATTCATATCGTTGTCAAGACTTGGTGTGCAGAGTCGTATGATACAAAGTTCGGCACTTGTTCTGCGATTTGCACCCTGTTTCATTGTTGAAGCAGACGCGGTGAGAATGTCAATACATGACATAATTGTTGCAAGTGTTGTTTTCGCACTCTGTTGACGGATAATATCAATTTCACCCTGTGAACAGATAATCATATCCTGAAAATTCTTTACAGCCTTTGAAACCATAAGATTTCTGAAATGGCTTGTAAGCTCTGTAATAAGTCTTTCCATATCACAGGAATCGTTATACAGCTTATTTACAATTTCCAATGCTTTTGCAGCGTCTTTTTCTATAATACAATCGCAAAGTTCAAAAATATATTCTCGTCCTGCAAGACCGGCATTGTTTGCCACTGCAATAGAATCGATAACACCGTCGTATGATGAGCAACGGTCAAGGAGTGAGAGTGCATCTCGCATTGCACCATCTGCAATTCGTGCTATAAGCATTGCGCCATCATCGGAAACCTGAAGATTTTCCTTGACTGCAACTTCCTTAAGTCTTTCTGCTATTGATTCAGGTGGAATACGTTTGAAATCGAATCGCTGACAACGGGAAAGGATAGTTGAAGGCAATTTATGAACTTCAGTTGTTGCCAATATGAAAATAACGTGTGCAGGTGGCTCTTCAAGAGTTTTAAGAAGAGCGTTGAACGCACCGATTGAGAGCATATGAACTTCGTCAATAATATAAACTCTGTATTTTGCATTAGCAGGAGTGAAGTTAGCTTCTTCTCTTAAATCACGGATATTATCAACACCGTTGTTTGATGCAGCGTCAATTTCAATGATATCAAGAATTGAGCCTGAATCAATGCCCTTGCAGATTTCACACTGGTTACAAGGATTGCCGTCGTGAGAATCAATACAGTTTACTGCTTTCGCAAGGATTTTTGCGCAGGAGGTTTTACCTGTTCCACGAGAGCCGGTAAAAAGATAAGCGTGACTTGTCTTCCCGGATTTTACGGCATTTTCAAGTGTTTTTGTAATATGCTCCTGACCAACAACATCAGTAAATGTTGACGGACGATATTTACGATAAAACGCACGATACATGGTATTCCTCCCTTTTTTAGTAAACACCGATTAAAAATGCCTTAACTCAGTCATGTGTCGTGCAGGCAGACTGTGGCGCCCGATGCAAACCGCTTAATGCTGCTCGGTTCCCCGCCTGACATGGTTCACGGCGCTTCGCCGCACAGGACCCACACGGCACACGACTGAATTAAGGCAAATTTATTAAGTCAAACTATTATACTATATATGTGCGACAATTTCAAGAGGAAAATATATACTATTTTTATTGTAGTTAAAAAGATTTTGTGATAAAATTAAATTGTATAGAATAAATTGGGGGACTGACAATGTTTAATATTATTCCTCAACCAACAAATATTTTTATAAATCGTGATAAAAAAGGGTTTACCCTTCATACAGGCACGATTATTTCACCATATCCTTTTGTTAATGAATTTATCTCTTTTGTGAGAAACGTTCTGAATAAAAAGGTGCTTGTTCATGAGGATACAGGTGAAGAGAGAAGTATTATTCTCACTATTGATGAAACCATAGAAAATGATGAAGGCTACTTTATAAAGTGTGAAAATCGTCGTGTGTTCATAAAGGCAAAAACTCAGGTTGGGTTATTTTATGGATTGCAGACGCTAAAACAATTGATTTTGCAGACTAACGGCAAAATACCATATGTGGAAATTACTGATTCACCAAGGTTTTCATATCGTGGATTTATGCTTGACTGTGGTCGATATTTTTATTCAGTTGATGATGTTAAACGAATTGTTGATCTTATGGCACTTCACAAGCTGAATGTTTTGCATTGGCATTTAACGGAGGACCAGGGTTGGCGAATTGAAATCAAAAAATACCCGTTGCTTACTGAAAAAGGTTCAAAAAGAAGTCATACAAACTTTAATAATAAGCCTCATGGTGGATATTATACACAGAAAGATATAAAGGAAATTGTCGCATACTGTCACGAAAGATTTATAAAGGTTATTCCTGAATTCGACATTCCGGGACATAGTGTGGCTGCTATTTCCTGTTATCCTGAACTTTCTTGTCTTGACAGAAAACTTCCGGTTGCAACTCATTGGGGCGTTAAACACGATGTTCTTTGTGCCGGAAAGGAAAGCACATATGAATTTGTGTATGATGTGCTTGACGAGTTTATGGAGCTTTTCCCTGATAAAGTCATTCATATCGGTGGTGATGAGGCAGTAAAAATGCGATGGGAAAATTGCCCGTATTGCCAGAAGGCAATCAAAGATAACAATTTGCATAACGAAGATGAATTGCAGATGTTATTTATGAATAAAGTTGATGATTATCTTAAATCAAAGGGATATTCTTCAATAATGTGGAACTATGACAACAACGAAAATGCAGATATTCTAAATCCGGATATCGCGTGGAATGTTTGTGGAATGGGTGATGATGACACTTTAGTCAAAAATGAACTTAAGCGTGGCAGAAAAATGATTAACACATTCTGTTATCCGTATTATTTTGATTTTCCGTATGGCTGGAACACATTGAAAATGGTCTGTGACCACGATGGAGCGTTGACGGATGATGATAGTGAGACATTGGGTATTGAGGCACAAATGTGGACAGAATATGTTCCTAATATGAAAAAACTTGAATTTCTTACATTTCCGAGATTAGGCGCTATGGCAGAAAATGCATGGGCAGAAAAGGGAACAACATCTTTCTCAACCTTTATGTACAAGGTAGATGAGTATTATAAGCTGCTTGATGTGTATAATGTAAGATATGCACCACTTAAAAAGGCTTGTCCGTCGTTTATGTACAAGCATATGTCATCACTCTGGTTTAAACGCCGTGTTCTCCATTGGGAAGGATTACACAATTTTATTGATGATGCCAAGGCTAAAAAAGAAGCAGAAATAATACGCGAAAAACTAAAATGATAAAAATTAACTAAAAGAAAGGGAATAGTTAATAAATATCTATATATAATGAGGTGTTATACAAATGAAAAAATATGTACTTGCTATTGACCAGGGAACAACAAGCTCAAGAGCGATTCTCTTTGACAAAAAGGGTAACATCTGTTACAAGGCTCAGCATGAGTTTAATCAGATTTATCCACATACAGGCTGGGTTGAGCATAATCCTATGGAAATTCTTTTTTCACAGTTGCAGTCTGTTATGGAAGTAATGGCTGAAAGTAAAGCAACCGCAGAGGATATTGCTTCAATCGGCATTACAAATCAGCGTGAAACAACTATTGTATGGGATAAATCAACAGGAAAGCCTGTTTATAATGCGATTGTATGGCAATGCAGAAGAACTGCTGATATGTGTGAAAAAATCAAGGCAGACAAGGAACTAACACAGTACATAAAGGACCATACAGGACTTGTTGTTGACGCATATTTCTCAGGCACAAAAATCAAGTGGATTCTTGACAATGTTGACGGGGCAAGAGAATTAGCTGAAAAAGGTCAGCTTCTTTTTGGTACTGTTGAAACCTGGCTTATCTGGAATCTTACAGGAGGAGCTGTGCATATTACCGACTATTCAAACGCATCAAGAACAATGCTTTTTGATGTTGATAAGCTCTGTTGGGATGAGTATCTTTGTGAAAAATTAGGTATCCCTATGTCAATGCTTCCAAAGTGTGAACCTTCAAGTAAGGTTTACGGAACAGTTGCTAAGAGTGTTATGGGTATTGAAGAATTGGCAGGTGTGCCTATTTCAGGTGCAATCGGCGACCAACCTGCTGCACTTTTCGGTCAGGGATGTTTCACAAAAGGTCAGGCAAAGAACACATATGGCACAGGTTGTTTCCTTCTTATGAACACAGGTGATAAGCGAGTTGTGTCAAAGAATAATCTTGTTACAGGTGTTGCGTGGGGTCTTGGTGATAAGGTTACATATGCTATTGAGGGTTCTGCATTTAATGCAGGTTCAGTTATAAAATGGCTTCGTGATGATTTACAGCTTATTCCGTCTGCTCGTCGTTGTGATGAACTTGCAGAAAGTGTTCCTAATTCAAATGGTGTATATTTTGTACCTGCGTTTACAGGCCTTGGTGCACCATATTGGGATATGTACGCTCGTGGAACAATTGTTGGTCTTACACGCGGTGCTACTGCTGCTCACATTTGCCGAAGTGTTCTTGAGGCTATTGCATATCAGATGACAGATTTGCTTGAAGCCATGAAACAGGATTCGGATATCGAACTTTCAGAGCTTCGTGTTGATGGTGGTGCATCTGTAAGTGATATTATGATGCAGATTCAGGCTGATATGATTAGAACTAAGGTCAACAGACCTAAAATGGTTGAAACAACTGCTATTGGTGCAGCATATCTTTCTGGTCTTGCAGTAGGCTTCTGGAAGGATGTTGCCGAAATAGAAGCAATCAGAGAAGTTGATAAGGTATTTGAACCACAGATGGATATGGAAAAACGCGAAAAGAGATATCGCGGTTGGCTTCGTGCAGTTGAACGCTCTAGAGGTTGGGTTGAACATTAATGAAGATAAAATATTTTTTTCGTGACAGAGAAAAGCTTGAAGAGCATTTTCTTGAACACGGAAAGGAAACAAAATCCGAATCAGCTGAGGAGTACCTTGTTAAAGCAAACAGGGTGATAAATAATCCGAATGTTTTAAAAAAGTATGAGAGAGACGAAAATGACAATGATATGATTTATTATCTTTCTCAGACAGGTGAAATTGTATTTATATCTGCAGAAGGATATATCCGTACATTTTTTATTGCTGATGACGAATATTTTGAAAGACAGTAAAACTAATATTTTTATGTCATTATAAGGAGTGCAATTACGAGGAATCTATATAAATTTAACAGAGATTCTTTGCTTCGCTCAGAATGACATTGTTTTAAGGAGCAAATACCAATGGATTACGCAAAAGAAAGCTTAAAGCTTCATTATGAATGGCAGGGCAAAATTGAGATAAAGGCAAGAGCGAAGGCAAAGGACAAGGAGTCTCTTTCTCTTGCATATACTCCCGGAGTTGCTCAGCCTTGTCTTGAAATACAGCAGGATGTTAATAAATCATATGAATTGACACGCCGTTGGAATACTGTTGCTGTTGTGACAGATGGTACAGCCGTTTTAGGACTTGGAGATATCGGACCGGAGGCAGGTATGCCTGTTATGGAGGGTAAATGCGTTCTTTTCAAAGAATTCGGCGGTGTTGATGCCATTCCGCTTTGCGTAAGAAGTAAGGATGTTGACGAATTTGTAAATTGTATTTCACTTCTTGCAGGTAGCTTCGGCGGAATCAATCTTGAGGATATTGCAGCACCTCGTTGCTTTGAAATTGAAAGAAAGTTAAAAGAAAAATGTGATATTCCTGTTTTCCACGATGACCAGCACGGCACGGCAGTCGTTGTGGGTGCAGCAATTACGAATGCTCTTCGTGTGGTTGGTAAAAAGCTTGAGGATTGTACAGTCGTTTTCAGCGGAGCAGGTGCAGCAGGTATTGCCATTGCAAAGCTTATCCATAAAATGGGTGCAGGGAATATTATTATGTGTGATAAAAAAGGAATTCTTTCTGTAGGGCAGGAATGGATGAATCCAGCACAGGCAGAAATG
This sequence comes from Candidatus Fimenecus sp., assembly GCA_045531435.1. Classification (GTDB taxonomy): domain Bacteria; phylum Bacillota; class Clostridia; order Oscillospirales; family Acutalibacteraceae; genus Fimenecus. The sequence goes on along the minus strand of JAZSDZ010000160.1, from coordinate 3,910 downwards.
GCTGAAATCACAAACAAGGAGCGTATTGACGGCACATTTGCTGATGCCATGAAAGGCGCTGATGTTTTCATAGGCGTTTCGGCACCGGATATTGTTACGGAGGAAATGGTGAAATCAATGGCAAGGGATGCTATTGTATTTCCTATGGCTAATCCTGTTCCTGAAATTATGCCTGATAAAGCAAAAAATGCCGGTGCAAGAGTTGTTGGCACAGGCAGAAGCGATTATCCTAATCAGATTAATAATGTGTTGGCATTCCCCGGAATTTTCCGCGGTGCTCTTGATTGCAGAGCAAGTGATATCAACGAGGAAATGAAGATTGCAGCGGCAAAGGCTATTGCATCTCTTGTGTCTGACGATGAGTTGACAGAAGAATATATTTTGCCGAAAGCATTTGACGAAAGGGTAGGCGTAACCGTTGCAAAGGCAGTTGAAGAGGCTGCAAGACAAAGCGGTGTAGCGAGAAGTTAAAAAATATCTATCGAGAAAATTGAATAGGTCTATAAAAACCCAAAACCCCACCGGATAAACCGATGGGGTTCCTTTTTCACCTGTCAAAAGACAGGATATAACCTGTTTAAGGTGTGGTAATAATAGCACAAAATAGAAGTGATGTCAATAAAATAGACAGTAATTATCTATCCTGCATTCTTCTCCAATGAAAAAGATATTGCTGGGCAATTCCTTCAGTACCTTTTGTACAGTCAGGTAAGCCGTCAGGGTACATTTCAGCCATAATTCGCTTTACCCACACATCAATTGGAAAAGCCTCGAGTTTATGAAAACCGTAAAGGAGAGTGCATTCGGCAACTTTTGCGCCTACGCCTTTGATTTTCTGTAACTCTTCTCTGCCAAAGTCAATAGGGTTATTCTGAATTGAATCAAAATCAATATCACCATTTGCAACCTTTTGTGCCGCGTCGATTATGTATTTTGCCCTGAATCCTGCACGGAGAGGAGATAAATCTTCAACGGTTAACTTTGAAATCACTTGTGCAGACGGAAATGATTTTTTGCCTAATTCACCATCGCCAAAATTTTCGCAAAGTCTTTCGATAATTCCTTTTATTCGCGGAATATTGTTGTTTTGTGAAATGATGAAGGAACAAAGAGCTTCCCAAGGTTCCTGACGGAGAATTCTGATTCCGTTATACTCATTGATGGCAGTCATAAGATATTTATCGTTATATGATGAAAGAATTTCACCATAATCAAGTTGTAAATCAAAATAATTCTGCCAGATATCATTAAAATCTTCTTCATTGCAATTATAGAAAATTATTTCATTTTCTGTTTGCTTAATTTCAAGATATTTTCCAAATGCCACGCCGTGCCACAAATTGTCATAAAATGACCAACGGAACGCCTGACCACAGTCAAGACAAAGGCCTAAATCAAAGTTTTCGGGGCGTGAAATTGTGTAACAATTTTTCATAATAAAATCCTTCGCAAAATGACTAAAAATTTTTGAAAATTCTGTCTAAAAACGCTAATGACAAAATGCACAAAAATTTTAGATATATTTTAAGTAGAGTGTGTTCCAAACTGTATAATTTGTCAAGGTTTTACAACAAATTGTATTTGATAACTTTTTAACAATCATTTCATAATTCTGTCGAAAAGTGGTAAAAAACCTTTTAAAATCAATGATTTTGAGGTGAGTTATAAACATTTTCAACAGAGTTTTCAACAAAATGTTTGAAAAGTTATTTATACATTCTGTATATTTTTAGCTGTAATTATTTTTGGTGAAAATCCCATATTGACAAATTTTACCGTATAAATTATGCACAGATGGTAGCATAAAACTGACTAAATAGCCAAAGATATTTATAAAAAATATATAATCTCAAGTGAGGATAAAAATATGGTAAAAGGTGTTAATCGTCAGGTGCTTGAAATTCACGAAACAGGTTGTGAATATTTTGAGAAAGCATTGTTTTTTGTCCGTCCTGAATTCAGCGCAGAAAATGAGGGGAAACTCAAGTCAAAAGCTGTAACAAGTGCCATAAATTTTTCATCTGTTCCCAAAAGCAGAAAGCAAAAATTAAAATGCCGAGTGCTGTTTTTTGCAGAACTTGCAGCATCGGCAGGAGTTGGTGCAATTATAACTGCACTTTTTATAAAATGATTCTTTATAATACTATCAATTCTTTAGTAGCTTTTGTAAGATTGTCACAACCGTTTTCAGTTATAAGTGCCATATCTTCAATTCTTACACCAAATTTTTCAGGGATGTAAATTCCCGGTTCAACTGTTACAATGTTCCCAGCCTGAAGAATACTGTCGGAAGCAGGGGAAAGGTTAGGAAATTCATGGATTTCAACACCAACACCGTGACCTGTTGAATGTGTAAAATATTTGCCGTAGCCTGAATCGTTGATGATTTTTCGTGCGAACATATCACCATCTTTACAAGAAACACCGACCCTAATATTATCAAGACAGTTTTGCTGTGCTTTAAGCACTGTGTCATACACGTTCTTCATTTCGTCGGTTGCAAAGCTTACAGCAACAGTTCTTGTCATATCACTGTGATAACCATTTATAATTGTGCCGAAATCCATAGTGATAAAATCACCGTTTTCGATTTTTTTGTGTGATGGTACACCGTGTGGCATAGATGAATTTTTACCACTTACGGCAATTGTTTCAAATGAAAGTCCTTCACCACCGTTACGGAGCATATAAAAATCAAGTTCAAGAGCGATTTCTTTTTCCGTAACACCTGTTTTTATGAACTTAAGTATGTGTTCAAAAGCTGCTTCAGCAATTCTCTGTGCTTTTACAATACACTCAACCTCGTATTCATTTTTAATTGAACGAATAGAATTGATAAGTGAATCGAGAGTGGAGTCAGTGCTGATGCTTGTGTTTTTGAGAACGCCTTTAAGTGAGTTGTATGTAGAAACTGTTATTCTTCCCGATTCCACAAGAAGATGTTTACAGTTCATTTCACTGAGTATTTCAGCGATTTGTGGGTAGGTTTTGCCCAAAAGTCGGACATTGCAATTTGAAATCTGCTTTTCTGCTGCTTCAATGTATCTTCCGTCAGTTATGAAAACTGATTTTTTAGATGACACAAGAAGAAAACCGTCAGATGACTCAAAGCCTGTGAAATATCTTCTGTTTTCAGGTGATATAATCAAGGCACAGTAATTGTTGCCCTGTTCATTTAAAAGAGATTGTAATTTTTTAATCATAGTAACCATATCCGTGTAATTTTTCAAATTCAGCTATAATTGGTGCTGCTTTTCTGCGACGAGTTGCGTAGAAAATAGGAAATCGAGTTTTGCCCTTTAAGGCATCAACGAGAATTGCAATTGCACCACAGTTGTTTGCAGCCATAACATCTGCAAAAATCTGGTCGCCAACCATCGCTAATTCATTTATTTTAACACCCATCATTTCAGCGCCCTGAATAAGTGTATGGGGTTTTGGCTTTTTAGCACTTGCGATAAACGGAAGTCCAAGCTGTTTTGACACAATTTTAGGACGACGGGGCATAGCGTTGGAAATTATCATAATTTTAATTCCTGAATTCTGCAATTTTTTAATCCATTCTTCAAGACCGTCAATGCAATTTGTCTTTCCGTCGTTACAAATAGTGTTATCTATATCGAGGGCAACTGCTTTTGCACCCATTTTTTGCAAATCGTCAACCGAAATATCAAGAACTGACTTGTATCGGTATTTTGGCATCGCTGAAACCATAGTATTTCTCCTTTGGTGTGACGAATCTAATCGTCGGTAAAAAAAATAGTGGGCAATCCGTCAATGGATGCCCACTTGCGTTTTTAAAACATAGCTCCGCAAAGCGAAAATTATTTAAACTTACGCTTACGTGCAGCCTCAGACTTCTTCTTTCTCTTTACAGAAGGCTTTTCGTAATGCTCTCTTTTTCTAACTT
>JAZSDZ010000168.1:0-23949 GCA_045531435.1 Candidatus Fimenecus sp. | reverse complement strand
GGCACTACACACAAGACCAGCTTCAACTTGCAAAGCATATCCACGAATTACCACACTATGACATTACAACATTCAATGTTGACTTGAATCAGATTGGTGTCGGCGGAGATATGCCGGGTGATGCACAGGTTCGTGAAAAATATCAGTTGAAACCAAATAAGGAATACACATACACATTCCGAATCTCTCCAATTAAATAAAAATTAAACCATAAAGAAACCGGACAGATTAAACAATCTGTCCGGTTTGATTTTTTTATAAGTTTTTATGCTTCTACTTTTTCAAAATGATACATTTCTTTTGCATTTTCTTCTGTTACATCAATTACTGTCAATGTACATGAAGGAATTAAGTCTTCGGGATGCGATGCATTGTATCCACTTACACTACTCAACTGATAATATCTTCCGTTATAGAAATGACACATATTATTACTATGAACATGGCCTATCGAAACAAGAGAAATATATTCGTTATCTGCTGTCATATCGTCAAACAGTTTATTTTCTCTAATCGTATCAAGTTCATACACATAAGCAGACGGGAATCCTTCGTATGCTTCACCATTTTCAAATGCAGTCTTGAATTCAGGTGTATTCATGTGATAAAAAACACTTGTTTTGACTTTTCTCTTTTCAATTCCGTCAAGCAACCATTCAATCTGGTTTTCTTTTATATAATCGTATTCGCCTATCGCCTTGATTGTTCTTGCATTACTATCCATAAAAGCAAGTGAATGTGCTAATTCTCCTTCATATTCAAGGTCAATAAAATACTGCATATCGCCGTCAATGTTTTTCTCATTTCCACAGACAAAATTCTCATATTGCATAAGATACGCAATCAAATCTTCGTTTTCACCATCAATCTCGCTGTCGTTGTTCCCCGGAATAAAAGTCCAAGGGATATTGTAACTGTCAACAAGGTCAGCAAAAATCTTTGTAGCACCATATTTGTCATATTGGGAATTAAGATTAAAACCATCCACCATATCACCATTGACAACAATAAAATCACAATAAGTTTTATCAAGAATGATTTTCAAATCCGACATTGTTTTTTTGTCATTCTTACAAGTACCATTATAAAAATGAGTATCATTGATTTTCAGAATTGCAAACTCTCTGTCATCACCTACATCATATGTAATCGGCTTTTGATTATATATTTCATCATAAGAATGAGCAAGTTCCTTTGGTCCGTTGAAATTAAAGCGATATAAAATATATCCACCAAAAGTTCCACCACCAATAAGCACGACTGCCAAAATAACTGCAATTACTTTTATTATCTTCTTTTTCATCCATATCATCTCCCATAATCATTGTATTTTTTTGCATACGTTTTCTTATAATATATCGCAAATTGAGATATATGTCAATATCTCGTTATGTGATAATGTAAAATCATTTTCAGGTGATTAATATGAGATTAAAAGATTTACGTGAAGATAATGATGTTAAGCAAAAAGAAATTGCTGAATATCTAAATATAAAACAGAACACCTATTCCCAATATGAAAATGGTAAACGTGAAATTCCGTTGGACACACTTTGGAAATTGGCAGATTATTATAATACAAGTGTTGACTATCTCATTGGCAGAACCGACAACCCAAACAGAACATAAAAACCGGACAAAAAACTTTGTCCGGTTTTGTTATATTGTTTGAGATTCTTCGCTACGCTCAGAATGACGCCTTAAAAAAACTGAATTATTTTACAATAGCAATAGTTTCTACTTCAACAAGCACATCTTTTGGTAACTGTTTTGCTGCTACGCATGAACGTGCAGGTTTACTTGTGAAATACTCGGCATAAATTCCGTTGAATGTTGCAAAGTCTTCCATATTCTTAAGAAAGCAAGTTGTTTTTACAACATTCTCAAGGTCACTACCTGCTGCTTCAAGCAAGTTTTTAATGTTTTCGCAAACCTGCTTTGTCTGTCCTTCAATAGTTGTTGCTTCAACCTCACCATTTGCAGGATTGATTGCAATCTGTCCTGAAGTGAAAACCATATTTCCGACAATCTTTGCCTGTGAATATGGTCCGATTGCTGCAGGTGCTTTATCTGTACTGATTGTTTTTATCATAATTATTACTCCTTAAACTAATTTATATCCCTGACTTGTCAATGCATTTCTAATCATTTCAATATGCTCAAAGTTTCGTGTTTCAAGCAAAATACGGAGATAACATCCATTGATTTCTGAATTTTCTGATGCTCTTTCATGGTGAATTGAGATAACATTACCACCCAAATCAGCAATAATATTTGAAACGCCTTTAAGCTGACCGGGTTTATCAACAAGCTCGATTGTAAGTGAATATGTACGACCACTTGTGAGAAGACCACGCTTGATAACACGGGATAAAATTGTAACATCAATATTACCACCTGAAACAAGGCAGACAACTTTCTTTCCCTTAACATCAATCTTATTAAACATTACTGCTGCAACTGAAACTGCACCTGCACCCTCAGTAACGAGTTTCTGCTGTTCAATAAGAGCAAGGATTGCAGTTGCAATTTCGTCGTCAGAAACTGTTACAACCTCGTCAACATATTTCTTTACATACTCGAAAGTATTAGCACCCGGTTCTTTTACTGCGATACCGTCAGCAATAGTTGAAACGCTATCAAGTCTTTCGATTTTATCGTCCTTGATTGAGTTATACATACTTGGTGCGCCCTTTGCCTGAACACCATAAACTTTAACCTTTGGATTAAGTGCCTTGATTGCAAATGAAACACCGCTGATAAGTCCGCCACCACCGATTGGAACAACGACCACGTCAGCATCAGCAATCTGGTCAAGAATTTCAAGACCGATTGTACCCTGACCCGCAATAACATCGTCATCATCAAACGGGTGCACAAAAGTATAGCCCTTTTCATCTCTTAACTGTAATGCTTTATTATAAGCATCGTCATAAACACCTTCAACAAGGCAAATGTCAGCACCATAGCTTTTTGTTGCCTCAACCTTTGAAATAGGAGCACCATCAGGAAGACAGATAAGTGACTTGATGCTGTTTTTTGCAGCAGCAAGTGCAACGCCCTGAGCGTGGTTACCCGCTGAACAAGCAATAACGCCTTTTTCCTTTTCTTCAGCTGACAACTGACTGATTTTGTATGCAGCACCACGAACCTTGAAGGAACCTGTTACCTGAAGGTTTTCTGTTTTAAGGTAAACCTCACAGTCAGGATTGATTTTTGGTGCATAAATCATATCTGTTTTACGGATGATGTCCTTTAAAACGAATGATGCGTGATAGATTTTATCAAGTGTTACCATAATATTACTTCTTTCTCGAAAAGATTAGAGTTATTTTAACACAATAAAGCGGTGATTTGCAATAGGGAAATGAAAAATATAAATATACTAAAATAGAAAGTCATTCTGAACACGGTGAAGAATTTCAAAGTTTTATTAAATTCATTACAAGAGAATCTTCACGTTGCTCGGAATGACAATAATTTAATATTATATTTTTACCATTTAATTGTTTCGTTATAATCGTCGTAACCGTAATTACCTGCTGTATTTTTAAGCAATTCTGCTAAATCCACTTTTTCACCATATGTGTCTTTTACACTGATTTTATTAAGAATTGGTTTTATTCTCTTTAAAAATCCAATGAAAACATCACCTTCCGGTGTACCTGCATTATATGTCTGATTACCGTGGAAAACATTTCGCACGAGGACAGTTGCATAATCAATAAGCTTAACTTTTCGGATACTCTTATCACATTTAATCAAGAGCAATCTAGCCAATGTACCAAGTTTTATTGAACAGAGCAGTTTCCCACCCATACGAAGTGCAAACACAAGTCCTTTACTCTCTTTAATATGGAACTTTCTCATAGCTCTTGTTGTATCGTCACGAAGGTCAAGAAGAATATTCCTAATCATAGCATCAAACACACTTGTAAGATATTCCTTACAAGTCATACCCTTTGTGTCGTAATCAAAATCAGGTGTTGGGATACTCTTGATTTCCGCCTGATTATCATTTAATGTAACGAATCTTATATATGATGGGTCAGCAATAATCGAACCTGTTGTAACATCAAAAAATTTATTGCCCTTCTCAGTTGTAAACTCATTGATACTCTGATTATGCATATGACCGGTAAACACAAGGTGAACACCCTCATCAGCAAGAAGTGTTGCAATTGATTTATAATCATACATAAGGGATGATTTGATAATTGAGAAAAGTGGTTGAATCGGCAAAATGGGATAATGGCAGATTGCAAACATTGTCTGATTATCATCTCTCGCCTTTTTAGTCTGCGTCTTAATCCATTCAGTTTGTTTTTCTGTAATACTAAACTGTCCCTTCGTCTTGATATCCGCATTGATTGCAAGAAGTCGTACATCATCACCTAACTGAGCAACATAAGATAGATGTTCTTCGTCAACTGCAATTGCATCACTGAAACCGAAATCATTATATAATTTAATGAGTTCGTCTTTGGCTGTTGATTCGGGCATATATCTTCCTTTTTCACCAAATGCAAACGGGTCGTTTTTCCAGTCGTGGTCGGCAGTTATGAGATAAATTTTCTTACCTTTTTCTTTTAAATCATATAGTAATTTAATAAACTTTTCGTGGCTTTTTCTCTCACCATTCTGTGTTAAGTCACCTACTATGATAACAGTATCTGCAAGGTCTGTTTCACCTAAATATTTAAATACTGCATTATTGATGCTTTCAGTTTCAGCAAAGCATTTCTGCTCATAATGCATAAAATCATCATAATCAGGACCACTACAACCTAAATCTGTATCAAAAAAATGCGGGTCAGTAAGAACCAAAAACTTAAAGTCTTTCATAATATCACCTATAAAAATAACCGCTGAGAATTGTGCAAAGGATTGCAATCAGCGGTTATTCAAAATTAGTCAACTGTTACGCCACTTGTTTCTCTCTTCTTTGCAAGAGCTTCAATAATATTCTTCTTTTCCTGTCCTGCAATCTTATAGAAGAACATAGGAATTGCACAAAGAAGCATGCTGATACCGGGAACGATTGATACAAGGGAGAACATTGCAAATCTCATTTCAGGTGGCATATCAAGTGCTGATACAACCGCAGTTGATGAAAGCATCTGTGCAGGGTCAAGACCGATTACCATATACATAACAACGATACCTGATGTTGCGAAAGCATTACCGATTTTATTGATAAAGCCCTGACAAGCTGCACCAAGCGCATTATCACGAAAACCGGTTGTAAGTTCCATATAGTCAAGACAGTCACCAATCATTGCAAGGCTGACTGTATTAATAACGCCAAGAGGAATACAAGAAATAATAATGAATGGAATACAAGCATAAAGATTCATTGTAAACCAACCGACAATTGTTGTAACGATACTTGCCACAAAACCTGCAAGACAAGTTACAATAACGAGTTTCTTATAGTCAAACTTCTTCATAAGTTTTGGCATAAAGAGTGTTGCACCGAAAAGACCAACGATTGAGCTAATCTGGAAAACTGTTTTAACTGTTGAGATGCTTGATTCAATCGCTGCAATTCTTTCAGCCTCTGTGGCAAGAGTTGCAAGGTCAGGACCTATATAGAATGAATATCTTGCAACATGGATTGCTGCTGCAGACACCATATATCGACCACTTGAAAGAACACCCATCAAGAGAACAAGAACAAGAGGTTTACATTTGAACACTCGTGAAAGCTGTGATGGTTCATTAGGTTCGCGTTTGCGAACAGGCATTTTCACTCTTTCCTTAACGCCTGTGCAAGCTCGTGCATAAAGGATAGAACCAAGACCAACTGTTACAATTGCCATAATGAGATATTTTCTCTTTTGTGATGTAAGGAAATCAATAGGTTCTGAAGAATTTTCAACCCATGCAGCAATAATAAAACCAACAACAAGGAAAAGAACTTCAGGAACTGCAGAACCGATTGAGTTGAAAATCTTACTTACAGAAATAACTGAACTTCTCTCTTCAGAATCCGGTGTCATAACATTTGGAAGTCCCCAGAATGAAACGTCACCAACTGTATAAATCATACCCCAAGCAACATAAACGATTGCTGAATAAACCATTAACTGTGTTTTGTCAAGGTTAGGGCTTAAATACATAAGTAATGTTACAATTGCAATCGGAATCAATGCAAAACGGATAAATGGAAGCATTTTACCACTTTTAAGATTGCTTCTGTCAACAATCATACCCATAAGAGGGTCATTGATAGCATCCCATACTCGGGCTAAAAGCATAAGCAAAAGTACAAACATAGGTGCTAACTGCAAAACGTTAAGGTAATAGTCACTGATATAACTTGACATAAGCGCATAAATCATACCCTGACCTAAACCCGCCACACAGAAAGCAGTCATTTCATTTTTCTGAACATATTTTTTCTGTTCCATATATTTCTCTCCTTATCACATAAGAATTGATAACGCCAATAAATACTGTGCAATATAATATGTAATATGAATAATTATCACATTTAATTTTGTGTTACCGCCTTTTTTGAAAAACGCTATTGAAAGCGATAAATCAGAAAGAGCAAAAATCACAGTACCCATATTCATTGCCAAAAACCTTGGCATTATGTCAGGCCTTTCTGCTCCACCCAATAACGGCAACCAACCAAATGCATTCACGCCATTAAGAGCAAATGTTACAGTAAGCATTATGACAATTGAGTAAACAAATGTCAGCCCCTTAAGCTTTCCATAGTCAAACCCTATCTTTTTCGATACAAGTCTTTCAATAACTGATACAGAGAGAGCAGAGAAAATTGCAAGAGCTACCTGCCATCCGATAAATTCAGGATAAGCCATTAAAATTCCGATTAAATAGAAAATATGACTTATCATAAAGCTTGCAATACCCGCAAATGTATAAGGCTCGTCATATTCTTTATGTACATATTTAAGGTCAAGCCATATATCCCCCACTGCACAAAATACCATACCTATTACAAAAAGAATACCATACCTCATATTCTCAGGTTTTATTGCAATTGCAGCACAAGCTGTAACAATAAACATTAACGATGATATAGCCTTAAGAAAAACGCCATTAACAGTGCATTGTTTCACTCTGACAACAAGAAATGCAATCACACATAGCAATAGAGCAACAGATGATGCTATAAAAAGACCGTTAAGCATTTTCTCACTCCTTCTTTTATTAAAAATTCCATATAAAAAATTATACCAATAATTGTATCAAATTACAACTATCAGTATAACCAAAAATATTAAATATTTTTAAACACTGTGACTATTACATTAATAATGTTGATGCAAATGTAAACTGTGCTGCATAATAAAGCAGATGGTTTATGACAACATTTATTTTTGTATTGCCACCTTCTTTAAAGTAGATGTTTGAAAGCACCAAATCAGAAAATGTAAATAATACTGACGCTATTGAAAGCATAAATAATTCTTTTGAAAAACCTTTGTAAAACATACCGAAAATTGCTGTAAACATTGTGCAGGAAAGGAATGTACCGTAAAGGAAAAGAATTTTCTTGTATCTTCCGTATTTGACTTTCATTGGTTTTTCAAGTGCTAATGTTGCCGCAGCAAAAATCACAGAAGCAAGAATGTTTATTATTGCATACCACCATTCAAACTCGCCTTCACCATATTTGAAAGCAACGGCAGGTATATAAAACACGTGATTTGCAATAAAACAAATAATACCTGCATATGTATAAATGTGGTTATGCTGTTTATAAACATACTTCATATCCAGCCAGACATCACCGAGAAGTCCAAAAATCAGCCCGACAATAAGAAGGATGCCATATTCCATTTGTTCATTATTATAGGCAAAAGCCGAAAAAGCAGTTCCGATAAAACACATTGAAGCACCTGCTTTTAAAAACATCGCAGCAAGGCCGCCACGCATAACTCGTAAAATCAGAAATGAAACCGTTACAATGACACCTACCAACACAGCTACCGCATAAATATATTGATACATATCCAAACCCCCAATTTATATTTCCCTATAATCTATTATAAAGCATTTTATGTATAATTCAATACTAAAAATTCACAAAAATCAGTTCTGTTTTTTGACAACTCCATATTCATCGTCAAGCCTGAAATAAGGACAATGATAATTTGGCGAGGTTAAAAATCTCATCATTTCGTCTTCGTCAAGATTCACATCACAACAATACTCCTGCAATTCGTCGTCATAATAATAATTTACACAATTTTCACACTGGGTCATATTGCACCTCACTCACAATCTCATCATATGACTTTCTCTTTTTAGACGGTATTGCACAACCCTCTTTAGCATATCCAAGAGAAACAACAAGTCTTACAGGATTTTTTATTCCACATACATCACGAATTTTCTTATCGTCAAACCAACCTAAAATACAAGTACCAAGGCCTTGTGCTGTTGCCTCTGCTGTAAGATATGCAGTTGCAATACCTATATCAATTGAACGATAATCATTATTCTTAATTTTAGAACCGATACCTGCCGTTTTATTGTAGTCACCTTCTGAAACAACAATCATCACAGGCGCATCCGTAGTAAACTTATTCATACCCATACTTTGAGTTGCCTTTGCAATCTCTTTCGCCTTTTCCCCTTTACAGACTGTAAAATGATAAGGTTGACTGTTACAAGCCGATGGTGAAAGAATTGCGCTTTCAATAATTGTTTTGATTTTTTCGTCTTCCACAGATTTGTTTGCATCATAACCTCGGCAAGAATATCTGTTTTGTGCTATTTCTTTAAAATTCATAATTTGCCTCTTATTTGCATTTTTGTATTACACAGTTTATCACAAAACATAGTTTAAAGCAATATTTTTATATGTGTTTGTTTTAAAATATGCAAGAAAAAGCAGTTCGACTTATGAACTGTTTTTTGACGCAAAAGTTCTCTTGAGTCCGATTCAATTTTTCCAAAATTTCGCAAAAAAATAACAGCCCATCTTGTGGACTGTTATTGTGGTGACCCGGACGAGAATCGAACTCGTGTTACCGCCGTGAAAGGGCGGTGTCTTAACCGCTTGACCACCGGGCCATATATCAGGGACTTGTTCAGTCCCTTGGTAGCGGCAACGGGACTTGAACCTGTGACCTTCCGGGTATGAACCGGACGCTCTAGCCAACTAAGCTATGCCGCCATATTGCCGTTCTGTGCGACGGCTTTGTTATTATAATATAAGTATTTCGTTTTGTCAACACATTTTTGCAAATATTTTTAATTTTTTTTATTTTGTTTTTCATAAGATAATTTGTATTTCTATTTTCCTTTACAAAGCGTTTAATATATGATACAATTTTCTCGTTAAATTACTTTTTATGAGGTGAAATAAATGAATCTCAAAGAAACAAGAAAATGGGTCACAGATGAACTTCAAAGAATCGCTGATTTTTGGCTCAAAAATGGTATGGACAAGGTGCACGGTGGTGTTTACACTTGTCTTGATAAAGATGGGAAAGTTTTTTCAACTGATAAAAGCGTGTGGATGCAAGGCAGATGTGGTTGGATTTTCTCATATCTCTGTCACTCTTATGGCGTAAAGGAAGAATGGCTTGAGGCTTCTAAAAGTTGTCTTGACTTTCTTGAGAATTACTGCATAAACAAAAACGCAGGTGGCAGACTTTACTTTACAGTTACTGGTGACGGAAAACCACTTCGTCAGAGAAGATATTGCTATTCAGAAGCTTTTTACTGTATTGCAAATGCTGAATATTACGGCATTACAGGTGATAAAGAGCATCTTGAAAGGGCTCGAAAAGCATACGATATGTATTGGAATCTTAATCACAGAGGTATGGCTGACCCAACAGGTTTAGGTCCGAAGACTGACCCTGAAACACGAACAGGCAGAGCATTAGGTGCTCCAATGATTCTTCTTAATGTTACATCTATTCTTCTTCGTGTTGACCCTGAAAATGCTGACCTTTACAATGAACGCGCAAACGAATGTGTAAACGACATTCTTAAATATCACGTTAAGAAAGATTTAGGTTGCACTCTTGAGTCAGTTGCTCCTGACGGTACACCACGACTTGACATCACAGAAGGTCGTGTTGTTAATCCGGGGCACGATATTGAATGTAGCTGGTTCCTTATGGAAAGAGCAAATCAGACAGGTGACAAAGAACTTCACGCAAAGGCTGTTGAAATTTTTGATATGGCATTTGAAAAGGGTTGGGACAAGGAATTCGGTGGAATTCTCTACTTCTTCGACTGTCTTGGAAATCCACCTGAAGCTTATGAACACGATATGAAGCTCTGGTGGCCACACAATGAAGCACTTATCGCTTCTCTTATGATTTACAGAGATACAAAGAATGAAAAATATCTTGATATTTTCAATCAGCTTGTTGAATATACAAAAGACAAATTTGCAGTAGCACCCTGTGGTGAATGGTACGGTTATCTCCGTCGTGACGGTAATCCTACGCTTCCTGCTTGTATCGGTTCAACCTTCAAGGGTCCATTCCACGTGCCACGTTGTCTTATTATGCTTGATAAAATGATTGAAGAAATTGAAGAAAGAGGTTAATTAAAATGAGTCTTGAAAAGTATAAGGGTATAATCCCTGCATTCTATGCTTGTTATGATGAAAATGGTGAAATTTCAGTTGATGGTACAAAATCATTAGTTGAATTTCTTATTGAAAAAGGTGTTAACGGTCTTTATGTCGGTGGTTCATCAGGTGAATGTATCTACCACAGTGTTGAGGACAGAAAAAAGGCACTTGAAGCAGTTATGGAAGCAAACAAAGGCAGAATTACAATTATTGCTCACGTTGCTTGTAACAACACAAAAGACAGTTGTGAGCTTGCTCGTCACGCTGAAAGCCTCGGTGTAGATGCTATTGCTACAATCCCACCAATTTACTTTAAGCTTAATGAAACAGCAATCGCAAAGTATTGGAACGATATTTCAGCAGCTGCACCAAATACTGATTACGTTATTTACAACATTCCTCAGCTTGCAGGTGTTTCACTTACAATGAGTCTTTTCGACGAAATGCTTAAAAACCCAAAGGTTATTGGTGTTAAGAACTCATCAATGCCCATTCAGGATATTCAGATGTTCCGTCGTCAGGCAAAGATAAACAATCGTGAGGTAATTATTTTCAATGGTCCTGATGAGCAGTTTGTTGGTGGTCGTATGATTGGTGCTGAAGGCGGTATCGGTGGTACATATGGCGTTATGCCTGAACTTTTCGTTAAACTCAACGAAATGATTAACTCAGGTGATGTTAAGGAAGCATATGCTTTACAGGATGACATCAACGAAGTAATTTACACTATGTGCTCAACGAAGGGTAATATGTACGCTACTGCAAAAGCTGCACTTAAAAAGAGAGCAGGTCTGGAACTTGGTGGCGTAAGAGAACCTCTCTTAAACCTTGAAGATGGCGACGAAGTAATCGTTGACAAAGTTGTTGAACTTGTTGAAACAGCAATTGCAAAATGGGTAAAATAATTCATAATGCTTAATGCGTAATTCCTAATTAATGCAAACAAAAGGGGCGATAAAAATATCGCCCCTTACATTTTGCGTTTTGTACACTTATTTGCGTTCCATTAATGTAACCATGACAGCTTTCTGTGCGTGAAGTCTGTTTTCTGCTTCGTCGAAGATTTCATCTGCATGTGCTTCAAAGATTTCTTCTGTGATTTCTTCGCCACGATGAGCAGGAAGACAATGCTGTACCATACAACCGGAATTTGCAGCAGCAAGACACTTGTCATTAATCTGATAGATACCTTCAAATACCTTTCTACGCTCTGCAGCTTCTTCTTCCTGTCCCATAGATGCCCATACATCAGTAAAGATTACATCAGCACCGGCACAAGCTTCAACAGGGTCACGATAAAGACCAAATCCGTTATAATCCTTGGCAAAATCAAGAACTCTCTTATCAGGGTCAAAGTTTTCAGGACAAGCAACTGTAACATCCATACCCATTTTAAGACCACCAACGATAAGTGAGTTTGCCATATTATTACCGTCACCGATATATGTCATTTTAAGACCATCAAGGTGACCTCTATGTTCACGGACTGTCATAAGGTCAGCAAGTACCTGACAAGGATGACAGAAATCAGTAAGACCATTTATTATCGGAATAGAACCATACTTTGCAAGATTTTCAACTTCGCTCTGCTCAAAAGTTCTAATCATAATACCATCAAGGTAACGAGAAAGAACTCTTGCTGTATCCTGAATTGGTTCACCACGACCAATCTGAAGGTCACGATTTGAAAGGAAAAGAGCCTGACCACCAAGCTGATACATACCCGTTTCAAATGAAACACGAGTACGAGTTGATGACTTCTGGAAAATCATACCAAGAGTCTGTCCCTCAAGACGATGATGTTTGATATTGTTTTTGTTTTCATATTTCAACTGGTCAGCAAGATTAAGAATATCTGTGATTTCTTCAGTTGAAAGTGAGAGCATACTTAAAAGATGTTTCATAATTTATACCTCTGCAATAATATTTTTCAATATGTTAATACCCTTGTCGATTTCTTCTTTTGTAATAACAAGTGGTGGCAACATTCTAAGTTTTGTTTTAGCAGTGAGAACCAAAAGTCCGTTCTCACTGCACTTTTTTGCGATTTCACCGGCATTTTTTGTTTTCAATTCAATGCCAAGCATAAGTCCGAGACCTGTAATTGATTTAACCTCGTCTATTTCCGCAAGTTTTTCTCTTATGTACTCCCCTTTTTCTGCGACTTCACTTAAAAAGTCATCAGTAAGAGTATTAAGAATATATTTAGCACCTGCACACGCAACAGGATTTCCACCAAATGTTGTTCCGTGAGTTCCTGCTGTAAGAACATCTGCACATTTGTCGGTACAAAGACAGGCGCCCATCGGAAGACCGTTGCCAATGCCCTTTGCACTTGTCACAACATCAGGAGAAATTCCTGCGTGTTCAAATGCAAAAAGTTTACCTGTTCGTCCCATACCGGTCTGAACTTCGTCAATTATTAAGAGAATATCTTTCTCCTTGCAAACCTTTTCAACCGTTTTAAGGTACTCAAAATCTGTTGGCACAACGCCACCTTCACCCTGAACAACCTCAAGGATTACTGCACAGACAGTATCGTCAGCCATTTCAATGAACTGTTCTGTGCTACCTGATTCAGCATACTTGAAACCCTGAACAAACGGGTCAAAGAACTTGTGATAGTGTTCCTGACCTGTTGCAGTGATTGTAGCCATTGTTCTGCCGTGGAATGAGTTTACAAGTGTAATTATATTGTAACGGTTTTCACCGTATTTATCAAAACTGTATTTTCTTGCAAGTTTAATAGCACATTCGTTGGCCTCAGCACCTGAATTACAAAGAAAAACACGATTGAAGCCTGTTCTCTTTGTAAGCATTTCAGCAAATTCTGCAACAGTTGAGTTATAGTAAAGATTTGATGTGTGCTGAACCCTTTTAAGCTGTTCTGTAACTGCATTAATCCAACCTTCGTTGTTGTATCCGAGAGAGTTTACACCGATACCCGAACCAAAGTCGATTACTTCATTGCCTTCACTATCAATGAATGTTGCACCATTACCACTTTCGATTGAAACAGGAAAATGTGCATAAGTCGGCATTAAAGAATTATCTGCCTGAAATTTAATTTTTTCTAACATTATCTATCACCAAATTATAAGAACATAGTGCCTATACCGCTATCAGTAAGCATTTCGATAAGGATTGAGTGTGGGATTCTTCCGTCAATAATATGTGTACGCTTAACACCACGACGGACAGCTTCAACACAACAGTCAATCTTTGGAATCATACCGCCCTTGATAATGCCCTGACTCTTAAGCTGTGGTACTTCACTGACATTTACACTGTGGATAAGTGTATCCTCATCATCTTTATCCATCAATAGTCCACGAACATCTGTCATCAAAAGTAATTTTTCAGCACCAAGCGCAGCTGCAATTTTAGCCGCTGCAATATCCGCGTTAATATTATAAACTTCGCCGTTTTCACCAGCACCAACTGTTGAAATAACAGGTATGTAATGCTGGTCAAGGATTCCATGAATAAGAGTTGTGTCTATATCAACGATATCACCAACAAAGCCGATATCCTTATCTTCAACCTTTTTGGCTTTAATCATACCATCATCAAGACCACAGATACCAATTCCGTGACCACCATGAAGGTGAAGATGGTGAACAAGTCTTTTGTTGACTTTACCTGCAAGTACCATCTGCACAACATCAATTGTTTCCTCATCAGTATAACGAAGTCCGTCAACAAATCTTGACTCCTTGCCGATTTTATTAAGCATTTCGTTAATTTCAGGTCCACCACCATGAACAAGAACAACATTAATGCCGACTGAACGAAGAAGAACAATGTCAGTCATAACAGCATCCTGTAAATCTTCGTTTATCATAGCATTGCCACCATACTTGATAACAACTGTTTTATTATGATAATGCTGAATATACGGAAGCGCCTGAACAAGCACTTCACTACGGTCAGCGTGAGTAAGTTTTGAAATATCCATAATATCCTCCGGATAAATGCAAAATGCAAAGCGCAAAGTGCAAAATGTATTAGGTTCGGTAATCTCCGTTGATTTTTACATACTCGTAGGTTAAATCGCAACCGTATGCTGTTGCATTTGCATCGCCGTCGTTAAGATTAACATTAATTGTAATTTCATCTTCAAGAAGAATTTCTTTTGCAATTTCTTCTGAAAATTCTATACCAGCACCATTCTTGCAAACAAAGATTTCACCCTTTGCATTTGCAAATGAAACATCAATTTTTGTAACATCAATATCCGCACCTGCGTAACCCAACGCGCAAAGAATTCGTCCCCAGTTTGCATCAGAACCAAACATTGCAGTTTTAACAAGTGGTGAACAGATAACTGATTTTGCACAAGTTCTTGCAATATCTTCAGTTTTTGCATTGGCAACATCACAGATAACAAGTTTTGTTGCACCCTCACCATCTTTTGCAAGCATTCTTACAACATAGTTACAGATTTTAAAAAGTGCTCTCTGGAATTTCTGGAAATTCTCATTATTTTCTGTAATTCTGTCATTTCCACAAAGTCCATTTGCCATAATTGCAACGGTATCATTTGTTGATGTGTCACCATCAACACTTAACATATTGTAGCTTCTGTTTACACACCATGCAAGTGCTTTTTTAAGCATTTCAGATGAAATATCAGCATCAGTTGTGATGAATGAAAGCATCGTTGCCATATTAGGGTGAATCATACCACTACCTTTTGCAATTGCACCGATTGTGCAAGTTTTTCCATTAAGGTCAAAAGATACTGAAATTGTCTTTTTAACTGTATCTGTTGTCATAATTGCTTCGGCAGCAGAGTCAGAACCGTTTTCGTTAAGTCCATCAACAAGTGTCTGCATACCGTTCCTAATTGGTTCAAGGTCTATTGGCTGACCGATAACACCTGTTGAACCAACAATAACATCGTCTGCCTTAATACTTGTATATTCTGCAACTAAATCACACATAGCCTGTGCTTTTTCAACACCGTCAGCGTTACAGGTATTAGCAATACCACTATTGCAGATTACTGCCCAAGCTTTCCCATTTTCAAGATTTTTACGAGTCACCGTAATCGGTGCACCATAAACTAAGTTCTTTGTATAAACTGCTGCTGCATCACATTCTCTTTCTGATACAAGAAGCATTAAATCTTTTTTTGTTTTATTTTTACGGATACCACAATGAATACCGTTGGCTTTGAAGCCTTTAGGTGATGTTACACCACCGTTTAAATCAATTTTAATTGAAAATGCCATAATTGTTCACCAAATCTTATACATTTAATTGATATTTAGGGTCTAATCCCATTTTTATATTCAAGCATTGAACGGCTGCACCACTGGCACCCTTGCCCAAATTATCATATCTTGCGATTAAAAGAATTCTTTCTTCATTACCACAGACTGTAACTTCCATGCCATCATTTTCACTCATTTTATTACCCGAGATAAATCCATTTTCGTCAATGCTTTCTTTATATTTAACAATATCCGAATTGTATTTTTCTTTATAAAGTGCCTTTATGTCCTCTGCAGTTTTACCGTCTTTCAAATCCTTTTTGAAAAGTGGCACTGTCATAACCATACCACTGAAATAATCACAGATATATGGTGAAAAAATCGGCTCATTATTAAGTCCTGAAATCGCATTCATTTCCTTTAAATGCTTGTGTTGTTGAGTAAGTGCGTATTCACGGGGAGCATCCAAAAGCCAATCTCTTTCTGCATCCTCATACTGTGCAATTCCATTTTTTCCTGCACCACTGTAGCCTGACATAGCATGACAAGCAAGATAAATGTCTTTATCCACAAATCCCGCCTCAACTAAAGGCTTTACAAGTGCTATAAATCCACTTGCATAACAGCCCGGTACTGCAATTCGTTTTGAACTTTTAAGTTTATTTTCGAATTCTTTGCTGAGTTCAGGGAAGCCATAAGCCCAACCGTCATTAGTTCTGTGCGCAGTTGATGTGTCGATTACTATTGTATTTTCATTTTCGATAAGACTTACTGCCTCGATTGCTGCTGCATCTGGTAAGCAGAGAAATGCAATATCTGCACTGTTGAGTGCATCTTTACGGGCATTTGTGTCTTTTCTTAATTCTTCTGGAAGAGTTATAAGCTCTATATCTTCTCTTTTTGCAAGACGGTCAAAAATCTTGAGTCCAGTTGTACCCTGACTACCGTCGATGAATATTTTTGTCATATATATTTTCCTTATTTGTTGAGTTCTTTTACGCGTTTTACTTGTAATAAAACGTTTTGTGGAGCAGGTCCACCGAGAGATGTTCTATCATTTACGCACTTATCAAGATTGATTGCACCAAATACACCTTCATCAAAGATATCACAAACTGCTTTATATTCTTCAAGTGGTAAAGTTTCAAGTGTAAGACCCCTTTTGATACAAAGTGCAACGAGTTCACCTGTTGCTTTATATGCATCACGGAAAGGAAGTCCTTTACCTACAAGATAGTCAGCACAATCAGTTGCATTAATAAATCCACCTGCAGCTGCTTTTCTCATATTCTCAGGAAGTGCTGTCATTGTATCGAGCATTGGAATAAATGCAGTAAGGCACATTTTAACTGTATCGAAAGCATCAAAAATTGCTTCCTTATCCTCCTGCATATCCTTGTTATATGCAAGTGGAAGACCTTTCATCATTGTAAGAAGTGTTGTCAAATCACCAAATACACGACCTGATTTACCACGGATTAACTCTGTAATATCAGGGTTTTTCTTCTGTGGCATAATTGATGAGCCAGTTGAGAAAGCATCGTCAAGTTCAATGAATTTAAATTCCCAAGAACACCAGAGAACAATTTCTTCTGAAAAACGTGAAAGATGCACCATAATAATTGAGATTACAGATGCTAATTCCATACAGAAATCACGGTCAGAAACTGAATCAAGTGAATTCTGCATAGTACCATTGAAGCCCAGTGCCTTTGCAGTCATTTCACGGTCTGTGTTATATGTTGTACCTGCCAATGCACAAGCACCCAGTGGTGAGTAATTCATTCTGTCAGTCGCCTGTGCGAGTCTTTCCTTATCACGAAGAAGCATTTCTGCATAAGCCATCAGATGATGGCCAAATGTGATAGGCTGTGCACGCTGAAGATGAGTATATCCCGGCATAACTGCACTTGCATATTGTTCTGCCTTTTTGCAAAGAACATCTACAAGTTCAGTAAGTTGATTATAAAGTGTATCACACTCGTGACGGAGATAGAGTCTTATATCAACTGCAACCTGGTCATTACGGCTTCTTGCTGTATGTAATCTTTTACCTGCTGCACCGATTCTTGAAGTAAGTTCACCTTCAACAAATGTGTGAATGTCTTCTGCATTAGGGTCAATTTCTAACTCTCCACATTCAATTTCTGCCTTGATAGCCTTTAAGCCATCAGTAATAGCAGTCAGGTCTTCTGCAGAGATAATACCTTGAGCACAGAGCATTGCAGCGTGAGCAAGACTTCCGTCGATATCTTCTTTATACATACGGCTGTCAAATTTAATTGACGAGTTAAAATCATTGGTTTTGGGGTCGATTTCCTTTGAAAATCTGCCTTTCCACAGTTGCATAATAATTCTCCTATATTAGCACAATACGACAAAGACTTTTTCAGCCTTTGTCGTTGTTGTTAGTAATTAATTAGTTTTCGCCACGTTGCTTATCCAACAAAGCTTTTACTTTTATAGACAATCCAAAGAGATTGATAAATCCAGCTGAATCCTTCTGATTGTATGCACCGCCGTCATCACCGAATGATGCAACATTTTCATCATAGAGTGAGTATGGAGATGTGATACCTGCATTGATGATGTTGCCCTTGTAAAGTTTAAGTTTAACGTCACCTGTTACAGTTTCCTGTGTCTTATCAACGAAAGCTGAAAGAGCTTCACGAAGTGGCGTGAACCAAAGACCGTTATAAACAACCTCACCGAATTTCTGTGCTACAAGTTTCTTGTAGTGCTGTGTATCACGGTCAAGACAAATCATTTCAAGGAATTCGTGTGCCTTATAAAGAATTGCACCACCTGGAGTTTCATAAACACCACGAGATTTCATACCAACAAGACGATTTTCAACGATATCAAGAAGACCGATACCGTTAGCACCACCGAGTTCGTTAAGCTTTTCAACAATTGCAAGTCCACCCATTTCAACACCGTCAATAGCTGTTGGAACACCCTGTTCAAAATGGATTGTAACATAAGTTGGTACATCAGGAGCCATTTCAGGAGAAACGCTCATTTCAAGGAAACCTGGCTTATTGTATGTTGGCTCATTTGCAGGATCTTCAAGGTCAAGACCTTCGTGTGAAAGGTGCCATACATTCTTATCCTTTGAATAGTTTGTTTCACGATTAATCTTAAGAGGAATATTGTGAGCCTCCGCATAAGCGATTTCTTCTTCACGAGACTTAATGTCCCATTCACGCCAAGGAGCAATAATTGCCATTTCAGGAGCAAAAGCCTTTAATGTAAGTTCAAAACGAACCTGGTCATTACCCTTGCCTGTACAACCGTGGCAGATTGCGTCTGCGCCTTCTTTGATTGCGATTTCAGCAAGACCCTTTGCAATACAAGGACGAGCGTGAGATGTGCCAAGAAGATACTGTTCATATTCAGCACCCGCTTTAAGACAAGGCCAGATATATTCTTCAACGTATTCTTCTTTTAAATCAAGAACATAAAGCTTTGAAGCACCTGTTGCGATTGCCTTTTCTTCAAGGCCGTCAAGTTCAGTACCCTGGCCAACGTCACCTGATACAGCGATAACTTCGCAATTATTATAGTTTTCTTTAAGCCAAGGGATAATGATCGATGTATCAAGACCACCTGAATAAGCTAAAACTACCTTTTTGATATCTTTCTTTTCCATTGTATATTCCTCCGAAAAATTGAGTTATTATTTGTGCAAATTGCAGTATGGATATATTATACACACTTTTTTTATGAAATCAAGTGTTTTTACATATTTTCTCATTATTTTTTGTATTTTTATGCAATATTTTACATATTTAATGAATATTTATACGGTATTTATGCATTATCATTACATATTTTGTATATTTTATGCATTTATACATAATATAATGTATAAAATCGCTAAAAACATAAAGCAAATTATTTGCAAAGTAAATAACAAAGGCGAAGTCATTTGACCTCGCCTAACCATTTGTTATTTTACTAAAACTACAGGAATAATCTCTCCTGTTGCATTTTTATCAACTGCAAATGCGATTTTATCACCAACATTGAGAATAACAATTTTTTCTGCATCTTTGACTGCAACCTTATAATATGCATTATTGTCTGTAAGTTTGATATAGAAATAAGTTTCGCCACCTGTAATAACACTTCTAATTTCTTCAACTACACCTGCCACTTCAATTGTTTCATTTTTAGGCTCATCAAGTGTTTCTTCCTGCCCCATTGAGTCAACATCAACATCAACATTGACACCATTCTTCTGAAGCTCTGCTGCATAGTTTTCTGTACATTCAGCAAGACTTGTACCAACACCAACAAGAGTTGACTGTTCAACATTAACCATTGCATACATCTTAACAAGTTCACTCGAGTCTTTAAGCGCCATAAAGTATGTTGGTTCACCACTTACATTGAGGAGAATCGGGAATGTTGCACGGTAGCCATACTGCTGAACCTTACCTTGTGCAGATGTTCTTGCAGTTTCTTCCAATGCACCCGGTTGCTGATAATATACAGCTTCTTTTGTTCGCTGATTAATAAGAACAAAACCGATAATTGACTGGTCAGAGCTGATAGAAGTTACACCTGTGTACATATAAACGTCATCATTAAGCGCTAAATAGTTATAGCCCTGACTTGTAACACGGACATTTTCCTGACCGATAATCGAGTTGATGAACCCATTGTTGTATTTACCATAGTAGTTATACTGCTGATTCACAATTGTTGCAGAATAAACTTGGTCAAGCCACTGAAATTCCTTGTCTGTTACAAATTTGTCAGTAGGAAGCTTTGTTGTTCCGTCAAGACTTGTTGAAACGAGAGTTGTATCACCATTAATTGAGTCAACGATAATAGCACCCTGAACATCAGTACCACCGAAAAGTCCGATTGTCTTATCAAGTACAGGAACAATCCAGAAAGGTCTGCCTGTTTCGTCAATTTCAAATGATGGGTCACCAAGCATAAGTGATGGATACTTAAACCTTACGTGACGAATAAGATATTCGTTCAAATGCTCTGCAGGAGAATATTTCATGCCCTCTTCAAGCCTTACAGTTTCAGCCTTCTGAGTTGTCATATCAACAATGATATATGCAGGGATACCATTTTTTGTGTTCTTAAGCCACTTAAAAATATCACCATAATCAAGGGACTGAACACGAACAGGAGTTCCTTTATAATTAATCTGTGTCGAATAGTATGAATTAACAACAAACTGTGAAACATAGTCAGAAAGTTCACCCAATGCACGAGTTGCAATCATATTTGATGAATCTTTATCAAGGCGAGGAACACTCTGGAAATCAACTTCTGCAATTTCCTCTGCAAAATCCCCTTCTTTTACATCTATAAGTTCTGCGTAATCCTTTGCACGGAAGATTTCCACACCTGTAAGGTAACCTATACCAACAAGGACTACAAGAACAATAATCAACACAATAGGAATTTTCACCTTATTCCTTGCGTATTCCATATATTCAGGTCTGAAATACGCTTTTGAGAGCACACCAAAAACACCTATATACGCCATAATCAAAACAGCAATATAAATGTAAAGTTCAAGAGCCTTAATGTTAAGTGCAGGAAGCATAAAATAATACAAAGCTGCGCCCACAACTATTGTAAGTAAAATGCTGACAATTACTCTTTTTACTGTACTGCCTTTTGGTGTTTCCGGCATAACACTCTTATTGCCGAAATCAACATTGATTGGATCCATAATAATACCTCGTTTCCATAATATGTTAATAGTATAGCATATAATTGTTATAAAATACAATGTTAATATACAAAATCCATGCAACTCTATTAAGAAAGATAATATGATGAAGAATTCCTTTCACTTTAAGTGTTACTATGATAGAAATTCTTCATTTCGTTCAGAATGACTATAAAACAAATTTGCGGGAGCAACCCCCCGCCCTATACTATATTATCTTTTTACAAATGTCATTTAAACAACAAATTTCACAATTTGCTTTTCGAGCCGCACATATTGCCCTGCCATGAAGAACACATCTATGACAAAAATCATTACTTTCTTCAGGCGGAAGAATTTTTTTAAGCTCAAGTTCAACCTTTTTCGGGTCCTTTGTGCTTACAAGCCCCATTCTGTTTGTAAGTCTTATCAAATGTGTGTCTGCCACAACTGCAGGTTTTTTATACACATCACCAACGATAAGATTTGCAGTTTTTCGTCCGACACCCTGAAGAGAAGTCAAATCTTCGATATTATCGGGAACAACCCCACCAAATCTATCCCTGACACCTCTTGCCATTTCAATAATATCCCTTGCCTTGCCGTGATAAAAGCCACATGAACGAATAATATTTTCAATATCCTTCACATCAGCATTCACATAGTCATCAAGAGTCCTGTATTTACTGAAAAGTGCAGGTGTTACAAGATTAACTCTTGCATCTGTACATTGTGCAGAAAGTCTTGTTGCGATAAGCAACTCGAAAGGGCTTTCAGCTGTCAGCGAACAAATTGCATCAGGATATTCTTTTTTTAATCCTTCAACAAGAAGTTTTGCTCGGTCTTTTTTTGTCATAAATTACTCCGGATAATTCATATTTTTGGGCAAGCCAAGAAGATAATCAGCTGATACATTAAAATACTTACAAAGCGCCTTGATATCTTTCAATGAAGGTTCTGTTGTACCTGTTTCCATAAAGGAAATTTTTCTTTGTGTAACACCAATAGCGTTAGCCAAATCCTTCTGAGTTATCGTGGGAATTTTTGCACATCTTAAATATTTAAGTCTATCACCAAAATGCATTATACTACATCCTTTAAACACACCGCATCCACAAACGGCATAAAATTAGTGCTAATATCTTATCACAAAATGTCTTTTTATGAAAGACATAGAATAAAAATAACTATACAAAATTTGTATCAAATTTTTGTGAACAATTACAAAGTTTTTCGACATTTTCCACATTTTGAACATTTAACAGCCTTTTTAGTTGTATTTTCAGCTTCAAGGTTATATAATTAAAACATCAAACAAAAAATTTATTTAAGGGATGATTCATATGCAGAAAGAAATCAATATAAGAGATATAAAAGACAATTTTGTTAAGATGATTAGCAATGATTGGGCGTTACTCACAGCCGGCACAAAGAATGATTTCAACACAATGACAATCAGTTGGGGCGGAGTTGGTGAACTTTGGAACAAGGATGTATGCTTTGTTTTCGTAAGACCACAAAGATACACCTATGAATTTATGGAAAAGAATGATTATTTTTCACTTTCATTTTTTGATAGTGAATACAAAAAAGAACTTGGAATCTGCGGTAGCAAATCAGGTCGTGATATTGACAAAATGGCAGAAACAGGATTTATCCCTGTTGATTTCGGAAATGCAATCGGATATGAACAAGCAAAAGTTAATATAGTGCTCAAAAAATTAGCATATCAGGATATGAAGCCTGACGGATTCATTGACGAAGCAATTATGAATAACTATGCAAACAACGATTTCCATAGAGTATATGTAGGTGAAATTGTAAAAGTAGTTGTTGAATAAATTCAAAACGAATATCGGCAAATCATAACCACCAGTTGAACTGGTGGTTTGCACAGGCCCTATAAGGGCCGCCTACTGGCTCGCCGACTAAAAGTCGGCACTGAAGTTTGACACCGCATTACTATCTCAAGCAGCCGCTCTCGTGCGGCTGTTTGTTTTTTGCTTAGTTATTCTTGTTACCCGTAAACGGGTCTATGTACTCTTTGAGTGATATCTGGTCGTTTGCAAAATCTTCTTCCAGTTGATTTTGTATATACTTTTCTATCACTTTCTTATTTCGACCGACAGTATCTACATAGTATCCTCTGCACCAGAAGTGTCGGTTTCCGTACTTGTATTTTAAATTTGCGTGTCGGTCGAAAATCATTAGCGTACTTTTCCCCTTGAGATATCCCATAAATTGTGCTACACTCAAGTACGGTGGTATTGATACTAAAAGGTGTATATGATCTTTACACGCTTCTGCTTCGATTATTTCTACTCCTTTTTGTTCGCACAATTTCCTTATTATATCTCCGATATCTTTTTTCAGTTTTCCGTATATCTCTTTTCTTCTATACTTCGGTGCAAATACTATATGGTACTGACATCTGTTCGTCGAGTGTGACAGAGTTTTTATTTCAT
>JAZSDZ010000119.1:0-21790 GCA_045531435.1 Candidatus Fimenecus sp. | reverse complement strand
AAGAGTGTTCAAGATGTGGAAGTAAAACAAGTATATCTGTCATTCCTGCAATAGGACACTCCTTTGGCGAGTGGAAGCAGACAGAGGAAGCAAAATGCGGTGAGTATGTCAAATTTGAACGTGTTTGTTCCACTTGTGGTGCGATTTCAAATAAGCACGCAAAAGCTCCACACAAATATACAATTGAACACAGTGTTATTGAAGCTACTTGTACAACAGACGGAAGTAAAACAGTTGAATGTTCATATTGTGGTACAATAACAACTGAAGTAATTCCTGCAAAGGGTCACTCATATACATCGGAAATCACAACACCGGCGACACATCTTACAAAAGGTGTTAAAACATATACTTGTGATTGTGGTGATTCATACACAGAAGAAATTGCAAAGACTATATATCACTCATTTGAAACAGTTATTACTGAACCTACTTGTACTGAAAAGGGTTATACAACATATACTTGTGAATGTGGATACACTTATGCTGATGATTATGTAAACATAACCGGTCATACCGCTGCTGATGCAGTAGAAGAAAACTATGTTGCACCTACATGTACAGAAAAGGGAAGTAGAGAAGTTGTGGTTTGCTGTTCAGTATGTGATAAAGAGATCAGCAGAACAACAGTAATTCTTCCAGCACTTGGTCATACATCTGCAGAAACAGTTGACGAAAACTATGTTGCTCCAACTTGCAAAGAAAATGGTAGCAAGGATGTAGTAGTTCACTGTTCAGTCTGCGACGAAGAAATTAGCAGAGAAACAGTAAATCTTGATGCTTTAGGTCACACTTCAAAAGATACAGTTGAAGAAAATTATGTAGCACCAACCTGTACAGAAACCGGTAGCAAGGATGTAGTAGTTTACTGTTCAGTCTGCGACGAAGAAATCAGTCGTGAAACAGTAACACTTGATGCAAAAGGACACAAAGATGCTGATAATGACGGATACTGTGACATTTGTGATTTCAAAATCTGTAACCATAGATGCCACAAATCTGGCTTAGCAGGTTTCTTCTGGAAGATAACTCGTTTCTTCAATAGAATTTTTGGTACAAACAAAGTCTGCGACTGTGGAGTTGCACATTATTAAGTCAGATAAAATCATAATATGCAAATCTAATATGAAAAAATACATAGGAGCAAACGAACTGTTTCAACTTGTACGGATAGCACAAAAAACAGACCATAATAG
Organism: Candidatus Fimenecus sp.; assembly: GCA_045531435.1. Classification (GTDB taxonomy): domain Bacteria; phylum Bacillota; class Clostridia; order Oscillospirales; family Acutalibacteraceae; genus Fimenecus. The sequence continues at coordinate 20,594 of JAZSDZ010000119.1, read as the reverse complement.
TAGTAAAAATTAACTTTTAAGTAACAAACTGACTTTGTTTTTCTAACGGAGTCAGTTTTGTTTTTGATTTTAATAAATTGGTAACCTGCCTGATACAACAGATGCTTTGTTTCAGGAATTATTCAAAAAATGCAATGCAGTTTTGATGATATAATATAAATCAGCAAGAAAGCTTTATTTTCAGTTAAACTAAAAATTATCCTATATTGTAAATGTTCTGAAATTGTGATAGACTATATCAGTGCAAGACATTAATATGAAAGAAGTGGAAATATGATAAAAAATTACGATGCAGTTGTTATCGGTGCCGGCAATGGCGGTCTTGTTGCATCGGCACGTCTCGCCAAAGAGGGAAAAAAGACATTGCTTATTGAACGCCATAATCTTCCGGGTGGTTTTGCCACAAGCTTTGTAAGAGGTAGGTTTGAATTTGAAGCATCACTTCACGAGCTTTGTGGTATCGGACCTATCACAGGAAAATCACCGCTTCAGAAGATTTTCGAGGAAGTTGGTGTAGCAGATAAAATAGAATGGGTTTCACTCGATGAAGCATACAGATTAATCACGCTTGACAAAAACGATAATTGTGATTATGTTATGCCTTTGGGCAAGGAAGCATTTATCAACAAACTTGAAGAGTATGACCCGGGTTCGTCAACGATTGTCAGAAAGATTTTTGACCTTATTGAAAGTATTGAAAAAACTCTTGATTTCGTAAGCAACATTGAAGATTTCAAGCCATCAATGATAAAAGAAATCTTCTCTGAACACACAGAGTTCCTTAAAATTGCAAACTATTCTGTCGATGAGGTTCTGAGCGCATTTGGAGTAAGCAAAAAAACAAGGGATATAATTAACGGTTACTGGTGTTACCTTGGACAGCCTACAGATGAACTCAATGCTATCCACTATTTCACAATGCTTCATTCATACTTAATTGATGGCGCGGTTATTCCTAAGGGTAGAAGCCACCAAATAAGCACAGGCTTACTTGAAGCATTTACCGAAAACGGTGGCGAAGCATGGTTTAATACAAGCGTCAGCAAAATAGTTATCGAAGATGGTGTCGCAACGGGTGTTATGCTTGATGATGGTACGCAGATAAATGCCAAAGCGGTAATCTGCAACGCTTCACCGTATAATGCTTATACAAAGCTTATAGATGAAAAAGATGTTCCCCAAAAACTTAAAAAGGAAGTTAACGCAAAAACTCTCTCTTCAAAAGGCTTTGCGGTATTCCTTGGCCTTAACCGAACTGCAGATGAGTTAGGTCTTAATAATCACACTTATTTCATTTATCCCAACAACGATAACAGAAATTGCTATGAGCTGAGCCGAAAGCTTGAAACAAATGATGTTCAGGCAACAGTATGCCTCAACAGAGCCATTGATGATTGTTCACCTGAGGGTACAAGTATCCTTTATATGACATCTATTTTTGCCGGTGATGAATGGAGCAAGATTTCTGCAGAGGATTACTATAAGACTAAAGTGTCCTTTGCTGAAAAAATGATAGATAATTTTGAAAAAGCAACAGGTGTCGCAATCCGTGATTACATTGAAGAAATTGAAATTGCAACACCGATGACCTATGCACGCTATACTGATGCACCTGCCGGAACTATTTACGGATATGAAGCAAGCAAGGAAGACGGTATCGTCAAGAGGATTGTTTTTGATTTGATAGAAAAAGGAATGCCCGGTCTTTATTTCGCAGGCGGATACACCTCCAGACATATGGGCTATTCACCCAGCTATACAACGGGTTATCAGGCAGCAAATGCTGCAATTCTCTATATGGAAAAGGAGGTAAAGTGATGAGCAAGAAAAAGTTTTCTGTAAACGGCAACTTTAAAGACAGCATAAATACAGTAAAGTTTTTGACAGAAAGAATGAAGTTTGTAAACAGCGCTGAGGCTGTATTGCCTACCCGTACAGATGATTTCGGAGTAAATAAAGTTGCAAAAAGCCTTCATCCAAAAGAGCAGAAGCTTGTTATCAGCAGAGTTGAAGAACATGCAGATATCGCAAAAAGCTACTACTTCAAAAGTGAACATACACCGATTGCATATTTTAAAGCTGGTCAGTACCTTACCTTCAAGCTTGAAATAGGTAATTCAGTTGTTACTCGTTCATATTCAATAGCTTCTTCTCCTGCAAGTGCTTTGAACGGAGAATACCAGATAACTGTTAAGCGCATCAACGATGGTTTTGTTTCTGACTATATTCTGGACAACTGGAAAGCAGGTGACAAGGTCACGGCTTACGCACCTGAAGGTAATATGACATATAACCCTTTAAGAGATGCTTCAGACATAGTTGCTATTGCGGGTGGTAGCGGTATAACTCCTTTCCTTTCACTTGCCAGAGCAATAGACGAGGGTGATGAGGATTGCTCACTTACTTTGCTTTACGGCTGCAGAAATTCAGATGAGATTCTTTTTAAGGCAGAACTGGATTCACTTTCTGAACGCAACGAAAAAATAAACGTAGTTTATGTGCTTAGCCACAGCGATGAGGAAGGTTATGAAAAAGGCTTTGTTGGTGCAGATATTATCAGAAAATATGCACCTGAAGGAAAATACAGTATTTTTGTATGTGGTCCCGGCGGATTATATAAATTCCTTGAAACAGAGCTTCCAAAATTAGAGTTGGAAAGAAAATACATTCGCTTTGAGGTGTTCTCATCAGGCAAGAAAGCTGAAGAACCAAAGGAATACAACATTACTGTAATTAACCGCGGTGATGAAACGGTAATTAAAGCAAGCAGTAATGAAACGGTGCTTTGTGCATTTGAACGTGCAGGTATAGTTGTTCCTGCAAGATGTCACACAGGCGAGTGCGGTTTTTGCAGAAGTAAGCTTGTCAGTGGTAAGGTTTATATACCAGAAGGTGAAGATAAACGTCGTATGGCAGACATACAGTTTGATTTTATACATCCATGTTGCTGTTTTCCTGAAAGCGACCTTGTTGTAAGAATAAATTAACAAGGCAATTACTATAAATATTTATTATATGATAAGAGATGTAATAAAAGAGCAGACCGTATAAAACTATATATTATAAGGGGTTCTTCAGGTAAATTAGCCTGTAAGAACCCCTTTGAATTGTCTAAAAACATCAGTATCTGAAAATTTTATGTTTTATACTACAAATAAACCTCGCCACTTGATGTACCTTTGTACGCCTTCGGACAGACAAAATCAAGTCTCTATCTTGATTTTGCTCGATTTGTCCGTTCTGCATCATTTTTCCTATTCCCTTGAAACAAGGATATAAAACATTCGTTTTTTATAGCCTGTTTCTTATTTAATATTTTCATCAACACTACTGACTGTTATGATAACATTGTCATTTTCAACTGTTGCAAAACCATCAGAAATAAGAAATTCAAAAACTGTTTTGCCGTTTGAGTTTAAGATTACCTTCCCTGCTTTAAGGGAAAACACAGCTTTCGCATGGCCTTTTCTTATTCCGTATGAGCCTGAAAACTCACCTTTTATGTTGTCGGAAACAGGAAGGCAAACACTATTGCATTTTATCGGTGAAATATGATGGTCAACACTGAAAAAGCTGACAGTAAGAGCATCGTTCATATATATCACCCGTTATCCTTTTTGTATGCAGAATACACATCGTCAGCAGTACCTGACATAAGGAAATACTGTTCAGGAACCATATCAAGCTCACCTGAAAGTATGCTTTCCGCGCTATCAACAGTTTTTTCAAGAGGAACATAGATACCTGCCTGACCTGTAAAGCCTTCTGCAACGTGGAAAGGCTGACTCATAAAGCGTTGAATTCTTCTTGCAATTTTAACAGTCTGCTTATCTTCAGCAGAAAGCTCATCCATACCAAGAATTGCGATAATATCCTGAAGCTCGGCATATTTCTGTAAAACTCGTTGAGTTTCCTTTGCTACTTTATAATGTCTTTCACCCACATAATCAGGTGAAAGTGCTCTTGATGATGATTCAAGAGGGTCAACTGCAGGATAAATGCCCAATTCAACAATTTTTCTTGAAAGAACAGTTGTTGCGTCAAGATGTGAGAATGTTGTTGCAGGAGCAGGGTCTGTAAGGTCATCAGCAGGGACATAAACTGCCTGAACTGATGTTATTGAGCCATTACCTGTTGACACAATTCTCTCCTGTAATTTACCCATTTCAGATGCGAGAGTAGGCTGATAACCAACAGCTGACGGCATTCTGCCGAGAAGTGCTGAAACCTCACTACCTGCCTGGGTGAAACGGAAAATATTATCAATGAAAAGAAGAACATCCTTATGAGATTTTTCACGGAAATATTCAGCCATTGTAAGTCCCACAAGTGGCACACGGAGTCTTGCTCCTGCTGTTTCATTCATCTGTCCGAAAACAAGAGCAGTTTTATCAATAACGCCTGACTGATTCATTTCATTCCAAAGGTCGTTACCTTCTCTTGAACGCTCACCGACACCGGCAAAAACCGAATATCCGTCGTGTTCAAATGCAACATTTCGGATAAGTTCCATAATAAGGACTGTTTTACCAACACCCGCACCACCGAAAAGTCCGATTTTGCCACCTTTAATATACGGTGTCATAAGGTCAATAACCTTTATACCTGTTTCAAGGATATCATTTGATGAAACAATCTCTGCAAACGAAGGTGCAGCATGATGAATAGGCCATTGTTCTTCTGTTTTTATATCGTCACCACGGTCAATAGGTTTTCCTGTAACATTGACCATTCTGCCAAGAGTTTCAACGCCCACGCTGATTTTAATAGGCTCACCTGTATCCACAGCTTTCATACCTCTCGACATACCATCAGTAGGATTCATTGAAATACATCTTACCTCACCGTTTCCAAGATGCTGTGAAACCTCAAGTGTATATAATTCATCATTTACATGAACATTGACTTCATTGAAAATATCGGGAATTTCATTTAAATCAAATAAAACATCAACTACGGGACCTGTAACTCTCTGAACCATTCCCACTGAGCCTTTTGCCATAAATTACACTTCCCCTTTCTTTGAAAAATCTGAAGAAACCTCGAGAACATCAGCAGTAACCTGACTCTGACGTTTACGGTTAATCTGTGTTTCAAGCTGTGCACTGTACTCACAAGCAGTATCATATGCACTACGCATTGTTGTGAGGGTTGCTGCCTGAGCACCCAAAGCAGTTTCGAGAATCTTTTTGTAAAGAATCGAAACGAGAATTTTCTCTGCAGTACGGAATATGATAGTCTGCCTGTCCGGAACAAACAAAGGCTCAACAGCACCTGTCATTCCATCGTCAAATGTGAACAAATCGTCACACACGGGACTTTGTTTCATCATATTGTGATACTGAGGATAGACTACCTTTACTGCAGATATTTTTCCACTTTCCATCAATTTCTTAATATAGCAGAAAAGTCCTTCTGCATCAGAATATGAAGGAACATCGGAAAATGTATAAGTTTTATCGTAATGGATTTTTTTATTATCAAGATAATCCTTACCTTTTTTGCCACAGCAAATAATCACAGGGTCTTTATCCTGCCCATTTATGATATTCTCAAAAAATGAGATAAGCTCTGTATTGAAGCTTCCGCACATACCCTTATTAGAGGAAATGAGAATATATAACACAGGTGCATCGGGATTATCAAGGGAGAAAACAGAATTCATATCCTTACGATAATTTCGATACAAGCTGTTACATTGTTCTTCATATTTTTCATAATCAGAATAAAGAGCAGAAAGCTTTGAATATTTGACTGTTGATGCAGTTTTCATTGCCTGAGTAAGCTTCTGTGTTGAATTAATAACCTGAAGCTTCTTTTTAAGATTCTGTATGGTAGCCATAATCAAAACCTCTCAACAAACTCTGCAAGAGCCTTGTCTAATTCACCTTTAAGTGTATTATCCAATTTTGCTGCATTTTTAATTTTAAGAGCAAGTGAAGATTTTTCATCAGAGAAGAATCTATAAAGATCTTTTTCAAAATTCTCCATATGCTGAACATCAATATTCTTTGCATAACCTTCACTGACAGCATAAATAAGAATAGACTGCAATTCGTCAGGCACAGGTGAATACCTACCCTGCTTCAAAGCCTCAGTAAGGCGTTTACCTGAATCAAGTGTTGCTTTTGTTGAATCATCAACATCAGAGCCGAATTGCATAAATTCTGCAAGTTCTCTGTACTGTGCAAGTCTTGTACGAAGACTCGCTGAAATTTTCTTCATAACAGGCTTTTGTGCAGCACCACCCACACGGGAAACTGAAAGACCAACATTTACAGCAGGACGCTGACCTTCATTGAATAACTCTGCATCAAGGAAAATCTGTCCATCTGTAATTGAAATAACATTTGTAGGAATATATGCAGATATGTCACCTGCAAGAGTTTCAACAATAGGAAGCGCTGTAATTGAGCCACCACCAAGCTCATCAGAAAGGTGTGCTGCTCTTTCAAGAAGTCTTGAATGAAGATAGAAAATATCGCCAGGATAAGCCTCACGACCTGATGGACGATGAAGAAGAAGGGACAATTCACGATAAGCAACAGCGTGTTTTGAAAGGTCATCATAAACTATGAGAACATCCTTGCCTTCATACATAAAATGTTCTGCCATAGCAGAGCCTGAAAAAGGTGCAATATACTGAAGTGCTGCTGATGAAGATGCAGGTACAGCAATAATTGTTGTATATTCCATAGCTCCTTTTGACTGAAGCTTTTCTTTGATTTCAGCAACAAGAGTTTCTTTCTGACCGATTGCAACATAAATACAGATTGTATTTTTGCCCTTCTGATTGATAATTGTATCAATTGCGATAGCAGTTTTACCCGTCTGTCTGTCACCGATTATAAGCTCTCTTTGTCCTTTACCAATAGGAACAAGAGCATCAATAGCCTTAATACCTGTATGCAACGGTGAGTTGACAGGAGCACGGTCGAGAATTGCAGGTGCCTTAAATTCAATCGGTCTTGTTTCTTCATATGGAAGATAACCCATAGCGTCGATTGGGTTACCAAGAGCATCAACGGCTCTTCCCAAAAGGCAATCGCCAACAGGAACTGATGCTATAGTACCCACTCGTCTTACACGGCTACCTGATTCGATATTAGAGAAATCACCGAAGATAACACAACCGATTCTGTCCTGCTGAATATCGAGAACCATACCTGTTTCTCCACATTCAAACTCAACAACCTCACCATACATAATATCAGCAAGACCATCCATCCAACAAATGCCATCAGAAACAGTCATTACTCGACCTAATTGATATTTATGAATCTGTGGTCTGAATTTTTCTGCCTTCTGTGTGAATTCCTGAATGAGAAGTCCTACCGTATCGTCATCCATAATCGGCTCGTGATTCATATTCTTCTGGAAATGGTATAATTCTTCAATTATTGTGCCGTCGTAAACAGTATCACCTATACGAAGTCTTAAACCACCAATAAGAGAAGCATCCTCAAGTACCCAGAGAGATATTTTTCCCCCTACACTTTCAAGAAGTTCAGTTGTCACTTGATCAACCTTTTCAATAAGTTCCTTATCAAGAGGAAATGCAGATGTTAAAGTTACATAAAGCACATCGTGATGCTTGAGGTAAGCCATATCACCTGGTGTAAGACAAATATCCGAAAGAATAGTATCAAGTACCTGACTATCAAGTGCTTTGATTTCTTCAGTATATTTTTCATAAGAGAAAAGTTTAATTACATTCTCCTTCATAACAGAAAAAAGTTCTTTTCGTGCGTTTTCAATCATCTGTCGATGGATTTCGCTGTATTCTCTTTCCTTAAAAGCATTTATGGAATTGATTTTTTCTTCTGTATGTGCTTTTGCTATAAAAATTTCATCGTCAATGGCGTCATCATTGATATTGTCGGAAACAGTCTCAAAAACAGGCATCTTAAGATTTTGTGTTTCCTCTGCCTCATCAAGAGCCTTATTGATTTTTTCAAGACGGCCACCGAAAATGCGTTTTACAGTTTTTCGACCTGCAAGAATAAGAATAGCAAGAAGAATGATAAAGTTAATTATTACATATTGTATTTGCATAACACATCATATCCTATGCGAGATTATATTTTTAGCAAACAAAGCCGCCGCTGTCTCCATTTTAGGAGCAACGGAATCCACAATTTTGTCGTGTTCTTCTTTAATGCCTTCTCTGTATTTTTCCACATCAGCAAGACATTCTCTTTGTGCGGCTTCTATTTCTTTTTTGCTCTGAAGCTGTATCTGCTCAAGCTTTTGCTTTACTTCTTTTTTATTTTTTTCTTCTGCAAGAGCTTTTTCGTTTTCTATCTGTTTTTCGTGGTCAAGAACAAGCTTTTCAATATCTTCCTTCTTCTTTTCGGCAGCCTCGATTTTTTCACGACGGCTATCAATTACATTCAAAACAGGAGTGAAAAGCCACTTTTTAAGTATTACCATCAAAAGCAAAAAGCAAATAACAGTCCAGACCATAACTGATGGCTGAATGTTAATCATTTGATTTCACCTTAGATTTTTGAAATAAGCATAAATGCAATAAGAAGTCCGTAAATTGTAAGAGCTTCCATAAGTGCAAGGGCAATAATAAGAGTTGAACGGATATCCTTTGCAGCGTCAGGCTGACGCGCAATACTTTCCATTGCTGCCTTTGCTGTGATACCCTGACCAATTGAAGGTCCAAGTGTGCTGATTGCGATTGCAATTGCTGCTGCGATTGCGATAATTGCTGAATTTGTCATATTTATTACTCCTTAAATATAATATTTTATTCTGTAACCTCGTCAAGATAAATCGAGACAAGCATTGTGAAAACGATTGCCTGTAAAGCACAAAAAAGTAATGAAAGCACCATCATTACAACAGGTACGCCTATGGGGAAGATATGATACAATTCTTCAGTAACCATTTCTTCACCGAAAATGTTACCATAAAGTCGAAGCGCCAAGGACACAGGCTTGATAATCTCATCAAGTAAGGTAAGCGGTAACATAAAGAACATAGGTGCTACAAAGTGCTTAAAGTAATGCTTTGCATCGTGCTTTATACCTGAAATCTGTAAGAAAAGGAATGTTACAACACCAAGTGCTGCTGTAACTGAAAGTGATGCTGTGGGTGCTTTCACATAATCAGTAAGTCCCACGCCCGGAATCAAACCTGAATAGTTTGAAAAAATTATAAAAATAAAGAGAGATGCAAGAAATGTGAAATATTTTCTTGCTTTCTTTTTACCGAGAATATCCGTAAAAAAATTATCAAGATATTCAACACCGGTTTCTATAATATTCTGAAGTTTTCCCGGTCTCTCCTTAAGATTCTTTTTCACAATAAGGGAAAGTAACGCTACAACCAAAAGCATTATCCACATTGTGACAACCTCACCGGTTACATCAAGGATACCAAAAAGACTGATAATTACCTCTGATTTTTCACCCATTAGCTTTGTCCCCCCTTTTCAGTTTCTTTTGTTTTTATTGAGTCATTAAGTGCCAAAAGCTTTTTCGTGAATACAAACATTGGTATTGTCATTCCTAAAACTGCACCAACAAGCAGATATATAATATCAACAGTCTGTATTTTTGAACCGATAAAGTAAACCGCAACAAGGAATGCGACCTGTAAAACCTGACGCCCGATAGATGTTACAACGTACTTATCAGGGCTTTTTAAAAGCACATTTTTAGAGAAAATATAATTTATGAAAGCTATGAGAAAACCGGCGAATGCCGTTATGACAGCGCCGATAATATTTATAGCCATATAACCACCAACTTACACTTGATATCAATGTTATTATAGCACTTTGATTTCATTTTTCAACACAAATCATTCAATAATTTTCACGAAAAAAGGCAACCAAAAAGGCGACACTTTGTAAGTATCGCCCTAACTTGCTTTTTGTTTTTTATTTAATTGAGTACTGGGATTTCAAAATCAAGGAAACCCTTTGCACCAAACACAAGATAAACCACATCATTAAGGCCTTTAAGTCCTACATTGAGAGCTGTGTCTATGAATTCAGGCTCTGCTTCCGGCTCATATACACCTATTTCAACAAGCATATCGTGAACCTTATCCATTACTGCTTCGTCATTTTCAACATTGTTCACTGTGCATTTTGTCATTTCCTCTGCTTCAAGAAGAACTGCTTTGTTTGCTTCTGTAAGAACATATCCTGTTTCGTCACAATAAAGTTCAAGGTCTTCCTTATACCACTTGAGAGGCTTGAGGTTTCTTGCATTATTGAACTGAGGATAGTAATATTCACCCTCGGGATCTGCACAGCTGTCAACATCTGTTACGTGGCCTGTTGCAAGGTTAAGTGCAAGAGAAAGTGCTGTGTTGTTGTATTCAAGTTCGTGCTTCTGCTCATAGAAGTACCATGTAGAGTCCTTGTAAAGACAAGTTGAAATATCAATTGAGCCGTCAGGAGAAAGCTCTCTGCCTTCAGTATCCTTGAATGTTGTTCCGTATGGCACATAAGATGTTCCCGGAGCAGTTGAATCAATATTGATAATTTCGTCAGAGTTTGTTGCAGGAGCACTCTTTAAGAATCCGAAGAAGCTGTAATCACTTGTACAAGCACCGAAAGGAAGACCGTAACCTGCAATAAATGAGAATGTCACACCTTCAGCCTGAAGATTTGCAATATTATCGTGAAGTCTTGATTTTGCTGACATAAATTCGTCAACTTCATTTTTCACACCATCATATTTAATAAAATCAGTTTTCATAACCTCTTCATATCTTGCAAGAGGAATCATATTTGTAAGTGATGGGGTTGTTCCGAAAAGTTCTGTAGAAAGACCTCTCAACGCCATATCAATAAAGTCACGGAGAACCTGTTTTGGTGCAACACGAAGGGCAATATTCACAAGATAACCCCAAGGCTCACCTACAAGGTCACCGATGATGCCATTGTAGAAAAGTTCCGCTGACATAGGCTCACAATAGCTCTGAGTAAGCATATCGGCAATAATCTCTGTGCCATCCCAAGCACCAACAATGCCCACAACTCTCTTGAGGTGATTTTCAGCCTTTGTCGGGTATGCATCAATATAAGCAGTTGTCACAGATGCACCCATACTCATGGGCACGAGGATAACATCCTTAGCACCAACCTTATTATTTGCAAGAATTGTTTCAATAAAGTCGTGAAGTCCCTCAACATTCTTTGATGTGTATGAGAATGCGTTGTAATTGAAAACATAGAGATAATCTTCATAATTTTCGCCGAATTTTTCTTTTGCTATATCTTCACAAGGAATTGATGAGAAGAAGCGTTCTCTTGCTTCGCTACGCATTTCACCGTCTTCGCCCATAGCCCAAGGGAATTCAGAAACAGGCATTGCATATCTTGGAGTTACAACTCTTGGATGAGGATTACCGTTTTCATCAACAAGATTGAATTTAAAAAGGCTACGGATAATATGATTAATCGCATCCTGCTTTATTGTGCATTTGCCTGTAACGGAAGAAGCTATAAGGTCAGAAACAACACTTACTATTGAAGCGATAATTGTAGGGTCAGAAAATGCTTCATCCATATCGTTGAAAAGATTCCATCTTGTCTGATATTTTCCTTCTGCGATAAGTGGAGCATAGTTTTCATAATCCTGAAGAGTGCCGTTCTGGAATGCACCTTCCTGTGTATAACTTTCGTCAAAGCGATATGAATAGCTTTGTCCTATACCTGTTACAAAAACGATAAGACTGTTTTCACCATCTGCAAAAACAGATTCCATATCAGAAACTGTAACAGTTGTCTGATTTTTTCCACTTGCAGATGCAGGAATCAACGCAACAGAAACAAGCATTACAACTGCAAGGAGAACAGCAATAAATTTTTTCATTTTTTGAACCCCTTTCGGATAGCATATTTAGGTATATATTACCACCTATTGGTTTTCTTTTCAATCTCAATTTTAAATTTCTACCTTTTTTCCAAATTAAATGTCTGATTTTTATGCTATTAAACAATAAAAATTACTTTTTTATATAAACATACAAAAGTAATATTAACTTGTTTTTAAGTACGCAGAGTGATATAATTAACATCAATAATTTAAAATCAGGATGAATGTATTATGAATAATCTTGTTATAAAAGAAAATGAACTGTTTTTAATGCGATATACTGAACTTATACGAATAAGTCCTTGCGGTAACAATGCAATCCGTTTTCAATCCTTTCCTGATTGTCAGGTAATTGATGAAAACTATACACTTATGCCACAGAGTGCTGAAGCTCAAATTGAAGAATTTGATGATTACGCCACTCTTACTTGTGGCACATTAAAGGTTAAAATCGAGGGAAACGGCAAACTTACTTTTTATTCTGAAGACAAGAAAATTCTTGAGGAAAAACCAGAACTCACATTCAACAGTAATTTCCGTCATTTTGATAACAAAGGTAGTGGACTCTGGACTGCGCGAGTAACATTTGAGCCAAATAAAAATGAGCATTTTTTCGGTCTTGGTCACAGTTGGGACAATGAATTTGACCTTAAAGGCTCGTCAATCGACATTCGTAATGTAAATGCAAAATGTACTATCCCTTATGTTTACTCATCATTGGGATATGGTTTCTTATGGAACAATCCGTCAACGGGACTTTGTGAATTATCAAATAACCGTACACGATGGAGTTGCGATTGCTGTAAATTTATGGACTTTGTGGTTATGGCAGGCTGTCCGAAGGATGTTTGTACAACTCTTGCAGATTTGACGGGCTACGCACCGAAAATGCCACAATGGGCAACGGGCTTTTGGCAGAGCCGACTTCGTTATGAAACACAAGAAGAATTGCTTTCAGTTGCAAGGAAATACAAGGAATCAGGTATTCCTCTTTCTGCAATTATTGTCGATTATTTTCATTGGACAGAGCAAGGTGACTACAAATTTGACCCGAAATATTGGCCTGATGTAAAGACTATGGCTGATGAATTACACGAAATGGACACAAAACTCATTGTATCAATATGGCCAACTATTAATGGTGGCAGTGAAAACTATCACTATATGAGAAGCAACAATATGCTTATGCGAACAGCCCGTGGATGCGACAGAGTTTTTGATTTCTATGGCTGGCAAGGTGAAATTGATGTTACAAATCCTGCGACAAGAAATTATGTATGGAGTAAATTAAAAGAAAATTACATTGACAACGGTGTTGACGCACTTTGGTTTGACGAAGCAGAGCCTGAAATTCATCCTGAACATTTTGACAACCTGATTTGGTATAAGGGTAGAGCTGATATGGTGGCACTTTTGTACCCATATTACTATTCAAAAATGGCTTATGACGGTTTCATGTCTATGGGCAGAGATGACATAATCACTCTCACTCGTTGTGCATATTTAGGCAGCCAGAAATTTGCATCTCTTGTGTGGTCAGGTGACATTGAATCCACCTTTGAAAGCCTCAGCCATCAGGTAAAAGCAGGACTTAATATGTCAATGTGTGGTATTCCTTGGTGGAATACTGATATTGGTGGATTTTACGGTGCTGACATTACAAGTGATTACTTTAAAGAGCTTATTGTTCGTTGGTTCCAATTCGGACTTTTCAGTCCTGTTATGAGACTTCACGGCTCACGAAATCGTCATTTTGAACCAACTCCCGGACTTAAAGAGCCAAGTGGTGACCCGAATGAAATCTGGAGTTTTGGTGAAGAAAACTTTGAAATTCTCAAGAATCTCATTTTCATCCGTGAAAAATTAAGACCGTACATTCAGAAACAAATGGATATTGCAAGTGAAATGGGCTATCCCGTTATGCGACCAATGTTCTTTGAATTTCCTGATGATAAGATTTGCTACACCCTTGACAGTCAATATATGTTTGGTAGTGACATAATTTTTGCACCTATCGTTGAAAAAGGACAAACTGTCAAATCTGTATATATCCCTGATGGAGAATGGATTCTTACAAAGGATAAAAAGGTTTACACAAATGGTACATATGAAATCACCGCTGAAATTGATGAATTTATTGCATTTGTCAAAACAGGCTCAGATGTGATTGAATGCTTTGAATAAAAAATATTTACATATAGGAGAAACAAATGAGTAAACGAAATATTGATATGGTTAACGGTTCTTTATTCAAGAACATTGTTTCATACACAATCCCCATAATTCTTACGGGACTTTTACAGCTTCTTTTTAACGCCGCCGACCTTGTTATTGTAGGTCGTTTTTGTGGTAGCATCTCTGTCGCTGCAGTTGGAGCTACAAATTCTATTACCAATCTTATAGTCAATCTGTTTATCGGGCTTTCCGTTGGTACAGGCGTTGCTGTTGCACAAGCACTCGGTGCACAGGATTCTAAAAAAGCACACAGAGCAGTTCATACTGCTGTTCCCACAGCACTTATCGGCGGTGCAATTCTAACAGTGGTTGGTGTTGCTTTTTCCGAAACATTTTTAAGGTGGATGGATACTCCCGAAGATGTACTTCCCCTTTCGGCACTCTATATGAAGATTTATTTTTCAGGTATCATCTTTATGATGATTTACAACTTCTGTGCTTCAATTCTCCGTGCAACCGGTGACACAAAATCCCCTTTGATTTTCCTGACTATTGCAGGTATTCTCAATGTTATACTCAATGTGATTTTTGTTATTGCTTTTCACCTTAATGTGGCAGGTGTTGCTCTTGCAACAACTATTTCACAAGCTGTTTCTGCTGTACTTGTCGTATTGGCACTTGTTAAGAGAAGTGATGCTTGTCAGTTGCATTTTTCACAATTGAAATTTTATAAGGAAGAATTTTTACAGATTTTGAAAGTAGGTTTACCTGCAGGAGTTCAAGGCTCACTTTTCTCTGTATCAAATGTTATTATTCAATCGTCAATTAATTCCTTCGGTTCAGTTGTTATGTCGGGAAATGCTGCTGCACTCAGCATTGAAGGTTTTATCTTTGCGTGTCTTAATGCATTCCACCAGACAACACTTAATTTTACAGGACAGAATATTGGTGCGAACAAATACAGAAGAGCTAAAAAAGTCCTTCTTATCAGCCTTGCTTGTGTTTTTGTTCTCGGTGTGACAATTTCAACAATAACATATTTGTTAGGACCGCAGTTACTTTCAATTTATATTACCGATTCTCCTGAAGCAATCGAATGGGGACTTGTGCGAATGAGTTGCTTGTTTCTCCCCTATTGTCTGTTAGGTCTTATGGATGTATCCGGTGGCGGTCTTCGTGGTATGGGCGTATCATTTGTTCCTATGCTCATTTCTGTTATCGGTGTATGCGGAATCCGAATCGGTTGGATTTATACTATTTTTCAAATCCCTGAATTCCACACACCACAATGGTTATACCACTCATACACAATTTCATGGGCAATTACTTTCCTTGCCCAGACTATCACATACTTTATAGTTTATAACAAGAAAAAAAGGAATGCTGTAAAATGAAACTGGCTAAATATCTTTTCTGCTATTTCACAGGTAATGAGCCTGAAAATGAATCCGTGCATTTTGCAATTTCCCATGACGGGTATAATTTTACAGCCCTAAACAACAATGAGCCTGTTATAAAACAGACTCTCGGCAAAAAATGTTGTCGCGACCCGTATATTTTCCGTGGTCAGAATGGTGTTTTTCATATAATTGCTACAGATATGCGTTGTTATGACGGTTGGGCAAATAATAATTCAATGGTTGTATGGGACAGTGCTGACCTTCTTAATTGGGAAAACGAAAGAATTATTGATTTCTCACAGTTTGAAAGTACTAAAACTGCAAATCGTGTATGGGCACCTCAGGTTGTTTATGACAAAAAAAGACAGGAATATATGATTTATTGGAGCAACAATAATGAAGATGAAGGCTGGCACACTATTCCTTGGTATGCATATACAAAGGATTTTGTCACACTTACAACTGAACCACAAATTCTATATAATCCCACAAGTGGTATGGCTGCCATTGACGGTGACATAATCGAAAAAGACGGTAAATTCTACCTGTTTGTTGCAGATGAAAAGCAAGACGGGATTTGCTATGTTGTGTCGGATAATCTTTCAGGACCATATATCGAACCTGAAAATAACAGAATTTCCGTTGCAGATACTGCTTTAGAAGGACATTGTACATATAAAAATCTCAATACAAATAAATATGTGCTTATTGCAGACCAATTTAGAGCCGGTGGATATTTCATGCAAGAGTCAGATGACCTGATTCACTTTTCAAAAGTGGATAAGGAAAAATATACACTTGACCATCTTCGTCCCCGTCACGGCTCCGTTATGCATATAACTGATGAAGAATATAAAATACTGTTGACTTTAGTGCGTTAAAGTTATATAATGTTTTGGTATATAAATTTCTTAAATAAATACGGTTTGGAGTGGAATTTATGAGTATTACAAAATCTGTTTTTGGTGTTACAAAAGACGGTAAGCAGGTTGATTCTTTTCTCATTGAAAACAATAATAATATGAAGATTAACCTTATTACTTATGGTGCTACACTACAAAGCATTCTCGTAAAAGATAAGGATGAAAACGAAATCGATTTATTGCTCGGTTTTGACGATATAGACGGATTCGAAAATCGTCACGATTATCAGGG
Organism: Candidatus Fimenecus sp.; assembly: GCA_045531435.1. Lineage (GTDB taxonomy): Bacteria > Bacillota > Clostridia > Oscillospirales > Acutalibacteraceae > Fimenecus. Next base: position 4,018 of record JAZSDZ010000119.1, on the reverse strand, counting down.
TATGATAGTAGGTCCTGTTGCTAACAGAATCTCAAAAGGCGGACTTACAATCGACGGTGAAAAAGTTCCTGTTACTACTACTCACGGTGATGTAACCCTTCACAGTAACGGAGAATTTTCAACTGCTGTATGGGATGCAATTATCGTTGACTCTGATGCTGTTGAATTCTCATATTTCAGTGCAGACGGTACAGAGGGATTCCCCGGTAACAAGAAAGTTACTGTAAAATATACTCTTACTGATAAAAACGAAATTATTATGGACTACACAGCAGTTTCTGACAAGAAAACTGCATTCAACCTTACTAATCACGCATATTTTAATCTTAAAGGCTATCAGAATGGTGACATTCTCGACCATACACTATACATAAACGCTGACGCATTCACTCCAATGGGTGAAGGACTTGTTCCGACAGGTGAAATCAGGGATGTAACAGGCACTCCATTCGATTTCCGTGAGCCTAAAACTATCGGCAGAGATATTAAAATGGACTATGAACAGTTAGATGCAGGTAACGGCTATGACCACAACTTCTGCATTAACAATTATGATAAAACTCTCCGTCTTGCAGCAACTGTTACTGCTCCTAATGGCGTGAGACTCGATTGTCTTACTGATTTACCAGGTATGCAGCTTTATGTTGGTAATTTCCTTGAAGGTAAAATCGGTAAAAATAATACTCCGATGGACTTCCGTTGTGGTTTCTGCCTTGAAACACAGTATTATCCGAATGCAACAAACACACCTTCTTTCTATAACTGTGTGTTTGATAAAGATGAGGTAGTTAAAACTACTACAATTTATAAGGTTACTGTATAAATGCAGAATTGAGGTATAACATTATGGAAAAAATAAAAAGAATTTATTTATCAGCACTTGTTTATAACCGTACAGGTGTGCTTTTAAGGGTTGCAGGACTTTTTGCCCGTCGTGGTTACAACGTTGTATCACTTACAGTTTCTGAAACTGAAAGTCCTGATTTTTCACGTATGACAATCGTTTCAGACGTTGAAGAATACAAGGTAACAATGGTTGAACAGCAGTTATCTCGTCTTGAAGAGGTTATCAAGGTTATTAACCTTGACGAAAGCCAGACAATTCAGTCAGAAATTCTTCTTATTAAGGTTCACGCTCTTAACAAGGACAGAAAAAAGGTACTTAAGACTATCAATGGCTTTGGTGCAAGAGTTATGGATATCGGTCATACAACAATTACTGCTGAAATGACAGGTCTTCCAAGCCTTATTGATAAGTTTATCGATAAAATGGAAAAACACGGTATCTGTGAGCTTTCTCGTTCAGGTCTTACTGCTCTTGAAAGTGGCGACAGAAACATAAAGGGAGTTGAATAATTATGGGTATGACAATGACACAAAAAATCCTTGCAGCACATGCAGGATTAGAGAAAGTTGAGGCAGGACAGCTTATCAACGTTCGTCTTGACCTTGTTATGGGTAACGATGTTACAAGCCCTGTTGCAATCAACGAAATGAAGGCAAAAGGCTTTACCGATGTGTTTGACAGAGAAAAAATTGCTCTTGTTATGGACCATTTCACACCAAACAAGGACATTAAATCTGCTGAACACTGCAAACAGGTTCGTCAGTTTGCAAGAGAATATAATATCAAGAATTTCTTTGATGTTGGACAGATGGGTATTGAACACGCTCTTCTTCCTGAAAAAGGAATTGTAATTTCAGGTGATACAGTTATCGGTGCTGACTCTCATACTTGTACTTATGGTGCACTCGGTGCATTCTCAACAGGTGTTGGCTCAACTGATATGGCAGCCGGTATGATTTCAGGTATGGCTTGGTTTAAAGTTCCGTCTGCAATCAAAGTTAATGTTACAGGCAAGTTCAATAAATGGGTCAGCGGTAAGGATTTGATTCTTCACCTTATCGGTAAAATCGGTGTTGACGGCGCACTTTATCGTTCACTTGAATTCACAGGTGACGGCATCGCAAATCTTTCAATGGATGACAGATTCTGTATCGCAAATATGGCTATTGAATGTGGTGCAAAGAACGGTATTTTCCCTGTTGACGAAAAGACACTTGAGTATATGAAGGGCAGAACTGACCGTGAGCCTGTTATCTTCACAGCTGACGAAGACGCAGTGTATGACGAAGTAATCAATATAGATTTAGGTGAACTCAAATCAACAGTTGCCTTCCCTCACCTTCCTGAAAACGCTCACATTGTTGGTGAATTCGATAAGATTTATGTTGACCAGTCAGTTATCGGCTCATGCACAAATGGTAGAATTGAAGATATGCGTGCTGCTGCCGAAGTGCTTAAAGGTAAAAAGGTTAACGAAAATGTTCGTTGTATCGTTATCCCTGCAACACAGAATGTATATCTCCAATGTGTAAGAGAAGGCCTTGCTGAAATCTTTGTAGAAGCAGGTGCTGTATTCTCAACACCAACTTGTGGTCCTTGCCTTGGCGGTCACATGGGTATTCTCGCTGCTGAAGAAAAGGCAATTTCTACTACAAACCGTAACTTTGTAGGTCGTATGGGACATCCGACAAGTGAAGTATATCTTGCAAGTCCATATGTGGCTGCTGCAAGTGCAATAGCAGGTTATATCTGCACACCAGAGGAGGTACTTTAATATGAAAATTCAAGGTTCAGTACATAAATACGGCGACCACGTTGATACAGACGTTATTATTCCTGCAAGATACTTAAATACTGCTGACCATAAGGAATTGGCTTCCCATTGTATGGAAGATATCGACAAGGAATTCATAAATAAAGTTAAAGATGGCGACATTATGGTTGCAGGTGTTAACTTCGGTTGTGGCTCATCACGTGAACACGCTCCTATCGCTATCAAGGCTGCAGGTGTTTCTTGCGTTATCGCAAAAACTTTTGCAAGAATTTTTTACAGAAACTCACTTAATATCGGACTTCCAATCCTTGAATGTCCTGAAGCATGTGATGCAATAAACGCTGGTGATGAGGTTTCAGTTGACTTTGATACTGGCGTTATCACAAATGTTACAAAAGGTACAAGTTACAAGGCTCAGCCATTCCCTGAATTTATTCAGAATATTATTTCTAAGGGTGGCTTGTTAGCATCACTTAAATAAGTGAAAATGCAAAGCGCATAATGTAACACATTTATCCGAATTCCATAAAATGTAATGTAAGTTCAATTTGGGAAGGAGGAAAAATATATGTGTAACTTCTTCGGTAACAACACTTGGTTAATTATCATCATAATCTTAATTCTTCTCTCTGATAATAACAATGGTTGTGGTTGTGAACGCAATAACAACTGTGGTTGTCAGCGCAAGGATTTTGATTGCTGCTGCTAAAATAAAAAAATAAGGATATAAAAAGGTGCGCGTCCCTCTGGCGGGGGAGGCGAATAATTCCCGTTAATTTAAGGATATACTATGGACTTTTATGAAATCACAAGAGAACCTGAAAAAGCGTTGCTCATCTCCGTTGATACCGGAGATTTTGATGCAGATGCTTCCATAGAAGAACTTACGCTCCTGACGGAAAGTGCAGGGGCTTCAGTTGTTGGTTCTATTATTCAACGAAAAAGCACTCCTGACGGTGCAACATATCTCGGTAAAGGCAGACTTGAGGAAACGAAGCTTTTCTGCGAAAATCAGAAAATCGATTTGATTGTATGCGACGGTGAATTGACTCCGTCACAAATTCGTAACATAGAAAATGCAACTGATGTGCGAGTTGTTGACAGAACGCAGTTGATTCTCGACATTTTTGCATTAAGGGCAAAAACAAGTGAAGGTAAACTTCAGGTTGAGTTGGCACAGTTAAAGTATTCCCTGCCACGACTTACGGGTAAAGGTAAGCAGTTATCCCGTCTTGGTGGCGGTATCGGTACTCGTGGTCCCGGTGAAACAAAACTCGAAAGTGACCGTCGTCATATTATGAGAAGAATGCACGCACTTCAGGAGCAACTTAACGAGGTCGAAAAAAGACGAGGACTTTTACGCAAAAGACGAGAAAAAGACGGTGTTATTACAGTAG
>JAZSDZ010000092.1:0-30168 GCA_045531435.1 Candidatus Fimenecus sp. | reverse complement strand
AAGAGTGTTCAAGATGTGGAAGTAAAACAAGTATATCTGTCATTCCTGCAATAGGACACTCCTTTGGCGAGTGGAAGCAGACAGAGGAAGCAAAATGCGGTGAGTATGTCAAATTTGAACGTGTTTGTTCCACTTGTGGTGTGATTTCAAATAAGCACGCAAAAGCTCCACACAAATATACAATTGAACACAGTGTTATTGAAGCTACTTGTACAACAGACGGAAATAAAACAGTTGAATGTTCATATTGTGGTACAATAACAACTGAAGTAATTCCTGCAAAGGGTCATAGTTATACTTGGGAAATCACAGTTCCTGCAACAGAAACAACAACGGGCATTAAAACATTTACCTGTGAATGTGGCGATACTTACACAGAAGTGATTAATAAGCTTCATACTCATAAATATGAAAGTGCTGTAACAGCGCCAACCTGCACAGAAAAGGGCTATACAACTTATACTTGTGAATGTGGTGATACATTCATAGAAGAAATTGATATGATAGCCCATAATTATTCAAGCGTTGTAACGAAACCAACATGTACAGAGAAAGGCTATACCACATACACTTGTGAATGTGGTGACAGTTATGTTAGTGATTATACCGATGAAAATGGTCACAAAGAAACTCGATATCCTGAAAAAGCACCAACTTGTACAAAAGAAGGTTACACATCATACGTGAGATGCAGAGCATGTGGAGAATATTTCGTTGAACGTGAAATCATTCCTGCACTTGGTCATGATTTTACAGAGTGGGAAGTTTGGTATGAGGCGACTTGTACAGAGCTTGGTGAAGAATGTCGATATTGTAATGAATGTGGCGATGAAGAATTCAGAGAAATCGATATGATTGGTCATGATTATAAAGCAGTTGTAACAGCACCAAATTGTACCGAAAAAGGTTACACAACATATACTTGTTCCGAGTGTAACGATTCATATATTGAAAACTATGTAGATGCAGTCGGTCATACGGCCAAAGAATATGAGAGAGTGGTGACGGCACCTACTTGCACTAATGAAGGAAGCAAGGAAGTTGTTTCTTATTGTAGTGTTTGTGATGAGGTTGTTAGTAGTGAAACAGCTGTAATCTCTGAAACAGGTCACGAAGATAATGATAATGACGGAGATTGTGATATTTGTAACGAGAATCTTTGCGACCATAGATGTCATAAAGATGGTATTGCAGGGTTTTTCTGGAAAATCACTCGATTCTTCAATAAACTTTTCGGCACAAACAAATATTGCTACTGTGGTGTAGTGCATTATTAATAAATACAATTTGACGGGGTCTCTCGACTCCGTCATTTTTATGTCAAGTTCTTTATGATGACATAAAAAATAAGGAAGTTCACGGGAAAGTGAGCTTCCTTTGGATTTAAGATTTAATTTTATGTGTTTTTGCAGGCGTGGAAGCCTGCCACTACGCGATTGCGTTTTCCGCTTTACTGCTGTGGTGGTTGTGCGTTCATAAGTGAACTCATCATACCGCCTGTTTTCTTTTTAGGTGGCTTATATGCAGGGGGATTTTTCATAAGCTCCTTTGCTTTTTTTCCTGCAGGAGATGCAAGGTAATTATTTACTGCAACGAGAGTTTCGTAGAAATCGTCATCAGTAATATTTTCACGACACTTCTGAAGGAGTGCCTGGTCATTATCAATTTCACCAAGAATTGTAACAACAACAAGGTCCTGAACATCATTTGAGCCGTTTTCATAAATGTCACTCAAAATTTTGAAGAGCTTCTTCATTGTCTGTGAGTCATTTGAACGGATTGTCTGCATAATATATTTGTTAGCGTGATTTACAAAGAAATCTTCGCCAAGGAATTCGTCATAAGTCTGGAAATTTTCTTTGTAAGCATCCTTAAGCTCAGGATAAAGAGTAGAAATACGACTTGCAAGTGTATTTGCATCGTATTCAGTACCGTTTTTAGCAGCAGTTTTCGAAATTGTTTGTGGTGCTTTTTTTACAGCCTGACGAGCTTTTTTGCCGTATGATGAACCAACAGTTTCGCAGATTTCGTTTGAGAGAGATTTAATATCTCTTTCTTCAAAGGAGTCAAGGTCAAAAAGATTTGATTCAACCTTTACGAAATCACCGTCACCTGCTTTTTCTGTAACATCAAGAAGATTGTCGTGACTTACAAGACGGATTGTAATATCATCCTTTGTAAAATCTACATATGTTTCTTCTCCGTTTTCACAGACAGGAGCTGAAGTAAAACCTAACTGTTCAAACTTTTCCGAACAGTTTTTCGCAATAAGTGCTAAAGCTTCTTTTCTTTCAAGCATTTTATATACCTCTAATCAAAAATAATATATCCCATATAATATAACACATTTATTTTCATTTGTCATCAAAAATTTGTGAATATTATGATTGAAACAGAAAATATAATGTGTTAAAATATAATGAAAGTTAATAAAATGTGTTATTGTGTCTATTTGTAAGGTGATAAATATGAAAAATGCGCTTATAATTTTCGGCGGTGTTTCTTCTGAACACGATGTTTCTTGTGTATCGGCAACATCTGTTATAAGAAATATTCCAAAGGATAAATATAATGTAATAATGCTCGGCATTACAAAGCAAGGCGAGATGTTTGTCTATGATGGTGATTTCAACAATCTTAAAAAAGATGGCTGGCTTGAATGCAAATCAAATCTTAAAAAAGCTGTTATTTCAACTGACCGTGCTGACCGAGGAATTATAGTTTTCAATGAAAATGGCTACGAAAAAATCAGAATTGATGTTTGTTTCCCTGTAATGCATGGAAAAAATGGTGAAGACGGCACAATGCAGGGACTCTTGACAGTTGCAGGTATTCCTTATGTTGGTTGTAACACAATGGCATCTGCTGTTTGTATGGATAAGGCTATGACAAATGCGATTTGTGATGTAAACGGGATTGCACAGGCAAAGTGGAAATATATCACAAAATATGATTTTGAACACCGTGGCAGAGAGTTTGCAAGAGAATGTGAAGAATATTTAGGTCTTCCTGTTTTCATCAAACCTGCTAATGCAGGGTCATCTGTCGGCGTTGTCAAGGCAAAAACACTTGAAGAAATCCAGCGTGGACTTGATTACGCATTACAGTTTGACTCAAGAGTTGTTGTTGAAGAGGCAATTCTCGGTGCAGAAGTTGAATGTGCTGTTATGGGTAATGATGAGCCGTTTGCAGGTGCAGTAGGTGAAATTGAACCAAGTAATGAATTCTATGATTTTGAGGCGAAATATGAGTCTGATAGCGGACTTCATATTCCTGCAAGAATCGGTGATGATAAAATCAAGGAAGTACAGGAAAAAGCAATCAGAGCATATAAGGCTTGGGGATGTTCAGGACTTGCACGAGTGGATTTTTTTGTAAGATATTCTGATGGTGCAGTGCTTCTTAATGAGCCAAACACTCTTCCTGGATTTACAAATATCAGTATGTATCCTATGCTTATGGATAAAGCAGGAATTTCATACGGGGATTTGATTGATAAGCTCTGTACACTTGCTATTGAAAAATGGGAAAAGGAATTTGCACAGTGAAAAAAGACGCAGTTATAAGAATTATCAGTAAGCAAAAGACTGAAAATGGTGACAACACAGGTGAAATGTCCGTTACAGGTACACTTACTTGTGAAGAAGATAAAAGTATAATTGAATATATTGAAAATAATGCAGAGACAGGACCTGAAGAAACAACAGTTACAGTTTTTAAAAACGATACGGTAAGCATTGTCCGTAATGGTCAGTTCAGTTCGGAAATGATGGTGGAAAAGAATAATCGTCATCTCACTTTTTACAGAACACCTTATGGTGAATTGACAATGGGAATTTACGGAAACCAGGTTGAATGGTCAAGAGATGATAAAGGTGCAGTTCTCAAAATGAGATATTCCCTTGACTTTAATAATGGTCTTATTTCAGAAAACACTATGATTATATATATTGAGGAAAAATAAGGAGAAAAAGGCATGTCAAAATTAGTTAAACAGGCAACAGACCAATTACATACACTTATTATTGATGCACTTGGTAAGGCAGTAGCAGACGGCGAAATTCCCGCAGAGCCAATCCCTGCATTTAACATCGAAATTCCTGCAAATCGCGATAACGGTGACTACTCATCAAATATTGCATTTGTATGTGCAAAGGTTTTCCGTTGTGCACCAAGAAAAATTGCGGATTTAGTTGCAAAGTATATTCAACTTGACGGAACATATTTTGATTCTTGCACAGTAGCAGGCGCAGGTTTCGTAAACTTTACACTTTCAAAAGATTTCTATGCTGACATTTTGCTTGATGTTAAGGCACTTGGCAAAGATTATGGCAGAAGTGACTATGGTCAAGGCAAGAAAATAAATGTTGAATTCGTTTCTGCAAACCCAACAGGACCAATGCATATGGGTAATGCTCGTGGTGGTGCATTAGGTGACTGTCTTGCAGCAGTGCTTGATATGGCAGGATACGAGGTTGAACGTGAATTTTATATCAACGACGCAGGTAATCAGATTGAAAAATTTGGTCTTTCACTTGATATACGTTATCAGCAGATTTTTAAGGGTGAAGATGCAGTGAAATTACCTGAAGACAGCTATCACGGTGAAGACATTAAGGAAAGAGCACAGCAGTTTACAGATGCTTTCGGTGACTTATATATGGATAAGAGTGAAGATGAAAGAAGAAAAGCACTTGTTGAATTTGCTCTTCCTAAAAATATCGAAAATATGAAAGCCAATATGGCAAAATATCGTATCGAGTATAAGACTTGGTTTAAGGAAAGTCAGCTTCATGACAGTGGTGCTGTTAAGGAAGTTATTGAGTATCTTACAAATAAAGGTCTTACTTATGAAAAAGACGGTGCTGTCTGGTACAACAACATTAAAGTGCAGACAGAAATGCTTACTCGTCAGGGTAAAACTCAGGAAGAAATTGACAAGCTTGACCTTAAAGATGATGTCCTTATTCGTCAGAATGGTAACCCAACATATTTTGCTGCTGATATTGCATATCACAAAAATAAGCTTGTTACCCGTGGCTTTGACAAGGCAATTAACATCTGGGGTGCTGACCACCATGGTCACGTTGCCCGTATGAAGGGTGTGCTTGAAGCACTTGATCTTGATAGTGACAGACTTGATGTTATTCTTATGCAGCTTGTTCGTCTTACAAGAGATGGTGAAGTTGTAAGAATGAGTAAGCGTACAGGTAAGGCAATCACACTTGTTGACTTGCTTGAGGATATCCCTGTTGACGCAGTCCGTTTCTTATTTAACATGAGAGAGCCCGGCTCACAGATGGATTTTGACCTTGATTTGGCTGTTGAACAGTCAAGCCAGAATCCCGTTTACTACTGTCAGTATGCGAATGCTCGTATTCATAGTATTCTTCGCAAAATCGAGGCAGATGGTGTAACAGTCCGTGATTGTACAAAGGAAGAATTGAAGCTTTTAATTGCTCCTGAAGAAATTGAACTTATCCGTCATCTTGCATCTCTCACAGATGAAATCGTGAATTCTGCAAAGAATTATGATCCTGCAAAAATCACTCGTTACTGTATTGACTTGGCAACTCTCTTCCACAAGTTCTACAACGCTTGTCGTGTTGCTGTTGAAGATGAAGCACTTATGCAGGCTCGTATCTACCTTTGCACTTGTGTTATGAATGTTATTACAAATATCCTCACAACATTCAGCATAAGTACACCAGAATCAATGTAGTTTTCGGCACATTTTCCTCAATACCGCGTGTCTTTCGGCTCGCGGTATTTTTTTGTTTTTTGCACAATATAAGATTTGTTGAAAATAATAATTAAATGTGATATAGTTTGTATGTGAAGACTGATAAAATGGAGGGGCTTTTATGTTTGACGCGCTTAAAGTAAAAAATGAATGTGTAGAATGGATAAGCAACTTTTTTGAAAAGAACGGAAAAGGCTGTAGTGCTGTTCTGGGAATTTCCGGTGGTAAGGACAGTTCAATCGCAGCTGCATTATGTGTTGAGGCACTTGGTAAGGACAGAGTTGTCGGTGTTCTTATGCCACAAGGTGAACAGCACGATATTGACAAGGCATATATGCTTGTAAATCACCTTGGAATAAAGCATTATGAAGTTAATATAAAGGGTGCAGTTGAGTCATTGATAAATGCAATTCCTGATAATTTGGAGATTTCAAAGCAAGCAAGAGAAAATCTTCCGCCACGAATCAGAATGTCAACTGTTTATGCAGTAAGCCAGTCTGTAAACGGAAGAGTTTGTAATACCTGTAATCTTTCGGAGGACTGGGTCGGATATTCAACCCGATATGGTGATTCTGTCGGTGATTTTTCACCTATGAGCAATCTTACCGTAACAGAAGTTAAACAAATCGGACATCTTTTAGGTCTTCCTGCTGAGCTTGTGGAAAAAGTGCCGATTGACGGCTTGTGCGGAAAAACAGACGAGGAAAATCTTGGTTTCACTTATGCTGAACTTGACACATATATCCGTACAGGTGAAATTGCTGATATGAAAAAGAAAGAGCTTATTGACAGAAAGCATAAAATGAATCTGTTTAAATTACAGTTAATGCCTTCATTTGATGCAGGAATTGAAACAAAAGCAGAATGATGGATTTTATCCGAAAATATTGAATCTTAGGTCAAGAGGTACAAAAGTGAATTTTGGTGTTCAGTTTAAAGTTCGTGGCGACGATTTCGGTGGTCACTTTATAAATGGTATTTCAATGGCAGATAGTGAAAGCGTATGGAAATGCAAACTTGTTTCTGCTGATGATGAGAAAAATGTGTATGAGTCAGCAGACGGGTACAGAATAATTGCATATCATATTAAAAAAGGTGATGTTTTTGAGTGCTATACTGTTTTTGAAAATAAGACAGAGTCTACAGTTACACTTGATATGATTTCTACCTTTGCAATTAATGATGTTGATGCAGATATACTTCATCGTGCAACATCCTTCTGGAGTGCAGAGGGTAAAATTTTAACACAGAAGCTTACTGAACTTAATATGGAGCGCTCATGGAGTGGTCACGGCATAAGAATTGAAAAGTTCGGTCAGGTCGGCTCAATGCCTGTCCGTAAATGGTTTCCGTTTGTTGCTGTAGAAAACAGTAAAACAAATGAAATTATTGGTGTTCAGCTTTATGTTCCATCAAGTTGGCAGATTGAACTTTTCCGTCATAAGGAGCCATTGACATTAGTTGGTGGTCTTTCAGATTTTGACTATGGTCATTGGTGCAAGGAAATAGGTCCTAATGAAAACTTTACAACACCAAAGGCAGTTGTTGCAGTTGCTGATTCACTTAATAAGGTTTGTGATATGCTTGTAAAGGCACAGAATCCTGACATTTCACCTGTTGATGAGGAATTGCCTGTAATTTTTAATGAGTATTGCACATCATGGGGCAATCCTACAATTGAAAATCTTGAGAAAACTGCAAAAAAATTACAGGGTAGTGGCGTTAAATATCTTGTAATGGATAGTGGTTGGTACAAGGAAGAAGACAAAAACTGGTGGGAGACTATCGGGGATTGGAATGTGAGCAAAAAACTTTTTCCTAACGGACTTAAAGAAGTAAACGATATGATTAAGTCCTATGGCCTTATTCCCGGTATTTGGTTTGAAATGGAAAATGTTGCTCCATTGTCAAAGATTTACAGCGAAACCGACCATCTTGTTTCCCGTATGGGCACACCTCTTAATGTGGCAGGACATCGCTTTCTTGATTTGCGTGACGAATGGTGTGTGAATTACCTTGACGAAAAGGTTATTAAGCTTCTTCGTGACAGTGGTTACGGATATTTAAAGGTTGACTATAACGAAAATATCGGTGTTGGTTGTGACGGTGCAGAAAGTCTTGGTGAGGGACTTCGTCAGTATGTACTTGCAAGTCAGAATTATTTTAAACGAATTAAAGAGCAGTTGCCTGATTTAGTAATTGAAAACTGTGCAAGTGGTGGTCATCGACTTGAGCCATCCACAATGGAACTTTGCTCACAGGCGAGTTTTTCTGATGCTCACGAGTGCACAAGTATTCCGATAATCGCAGCAAATGTGCAGAGAATGATTAAACCGAGTCAGAGTCAGATTTGGGCGGTTCTTCGTGCAAAAGACGATGTTCACAGAACATATTACAGCCTGATTTCAGGCTTTCTTGGTCGTCTTTGTATCAGCGGTGAAATCTTTGATTTATCGGATAAGAATTGGCAGATAGCTCTTGAGTCAATTAAATTTTACGATGAAATAAAACATATTATAAAAGACGGATATACAAGTGTTATAGAGTGTAATGTGGAGGATTATAATGCCCCCGAGGGTTATCAGGTTGTCCTTCGAGAATTGAATGACGAAGCAATGTTGATTGTACATACTTTTGAAAATGGTGCAAATCCACCTTGCGAAACACTTTTTGAAGGATGGAAAGTCAAGAAGGAGTTTGGTAGCGCTCTTGACGGTAATTTCCGAGCAAAGGCATTTTTGCTTGAAAAGTCATAATGCGGATTTTTGAGGGAGTATAAGTGTATGAAAATTATAATATGAATTCCGGCAGTGCTATGGAAACAGAACTATTGAATATAATGGTGAAAAACGGAATGTCATATTCAATGCCGGTGAAATAAAGGTAATAGAATTAAATCGATAATACATCTTATTAAAAGTTGGATTGTATTTTTATGGAAAAGATGACAATAATACAAATATGACTATAAATTTCGTGTTCTTTGTCAATCTTTTGTCAAAATAACTATTGAAAAATTTTCCATAGGAATGTATAATTACAAAGATAGGAATTTTTCCGTTAAAATATGAAAGGAGTTTTCATTTATTATGATTAACTACTCACATGAAGTTGAAAAAATGTGCTGTGTTAAAAAAGGACCTCATCATGGTCCAGCTCCAATTCCTGAAGAAGGCAATTGGGTAAAGGCTTATGAAATCAAAGATATTTCAGGCTTTTCACACGGCATCGGTTGGTGTGCTCCTCAGCAGGGTACATGTAAGCTTACTCTTAACATTAAAGAAGGTATTGTTGAAGAAGCACTTGTTGAAACACTTGGTTGCTCAGGTATGACTCACTCAGCTGCTATGGCTGCTGAAATCCTTCCTGGCAAGACACTTCTTGAATGCCTTAACACAGACCTTGTCTGTGACGCTATCAATACAGCTATGAGAGAAATTTTCCTCCAGCTCGTTTACGGTCGTTCACAGTCTGCTTTCTCAGAAGACGGTCTTGTTGTTGGTGCTGGTCTTGAAGACCTTGGTAAGGGTCTTCGTTCACAGGTTGGTACAATGTTCTCAACAAAGGTTAAGGGCGTTCGTTATATGGAAATGGCTGAAGGCTATATCACAAGAATGGCTCTTGACGCTGATGACCAGGTTATCGGTTATGAGTTTGTTAAGCTTGGCAAGATGATGGAAGATATCCGTCACGGTATGGACGCAGCTACAGCTCTTAAGAACAATACAGGTTCATATGGTCGTTTTGCAGATGCTGCAAAATACATTGACCCAAGAGAAGAATAAGAGAAGGAGGATACTAAAATGGCTAATGATGTAAGATTTGAAGGCAAAGAAAGAAGAATGGCTAAAATCGAGAAATGTCTTGCTGAATATGGTATTGCTTCTCTCGAAGATGCAAAGGCTCTTTGCGAATCTAATGGTATTGATGTTGAAGGCATCGTTAAGGGTGTTCAGCCAATCGCATTTGAAAATGCTGTTTGGGCTTATACACTTGGTGTTGCACTTGCACTTAAATCAGGTGTAAAGACAGCTTCTGAAGCTGCTGCAGTTATCGGTAAAGGTCTCCAGGCTTTCTGTATCCCTGGTTCAGTTGCTGAGCAGAGAGACGTTGGTCTTGGTCACGGTAACCTTGGCGCAATGCTTCTTAAGGAAGAAACAAAGTGTTTCGCATTCGTTGCAGGTCACGAATCATTTGCTGCTGCTGAAGGTGCTATCGGTATCGCAAAGACAGCTAACAAAGTTCGTAAAGAACCTCTTCGTGTTATCCTTAACGGTCTTGGTAAGGACGCTGCTATGATTATTTCAAGAATCAACGGCTTCACATATGTTCAGACTGAATATGATTTCTACACAGGCGAACTCAAGATTGTTAACGAAACAAAATATTCAGATGGTGAAAGAGCTGCTGTTCGTTGCTACGGCGCAAACGATGTTCTTGAAGGCGTTGCTATCATGAAGAAGGAAGGCGTTGACGTTTCTATTACAGGTAACTCAACTAACCCAACTCGTTTCCAGCATCCTGTTGCAGGCACATATAAGAAGTGGGCTATGGAAAATGGCGTAAACTACTTCTCAGTTGCTTCAGGTGGCGGTACAGGTCGTACACTTCACCCAGATAACATGGCTGCAGGTCCTGCTTCTTATGGTCTTACAGACACAATGGGCAGAATGCACGGTGACGCTCAGTTTGCTGGTTCATCTTCAGTTCCTGCTCACGTTGAAATGATGGGTCTTATCGGTATGGGTAATAACCCAATGGTAGGCGCAACAGTTGCATGTGCAGTTGCTGTTGAAGAAGCAAGTAAATAATTGTATAAAAACAGTATAAAATGAAAGGCAGAGTGTAACAACTCTGTCTTTTTTTGTGACATTTTTAGTGTACATATTATGATTTGTAAGGATAAAGCAAATGCAAACCGATATGGTCTGGAAAGGTAGGGAGGATGGTTTGTCCTATTGTATATTTAATAAAAAAACATAGTATTTTGTGATTATTATCCTACAATTTTGTGGAATGTGTCTATTTTAACGAGCTTTTTTACTTGACTTTGCTGAAATTTGGGTGTAAAATACATCTGTATAAATATTTTTAATAATGAACAAGTCTTGTTATTTGTCAGAAAAGACAAATAACACCTTGAGAGGAGAATGTTTATGAAAACAAAAATGAAAAAGCGTTTGCAAAAGGCAACGGCGTTGTTGTTGGCAACAATTATGATTTTGTCAGCATTTGCAATGATGCCAAATGATTTGTTTAAGACAAGCGCAGCAACAGGTGTATCACTTGATGACCGTCTTGAATTGGACTTCAATAACAATTGGAAATTCTATTTAGGCGACGAATCAGGTGCCTATACAAAGGCGTTTGACGATTCAACTTGGGAGACAGTTGAGTTGCCACACGATTTCAGTATTTCACAGGACTTCTTTACCGCGGGAACTGAAGCAGAAAGCGGTAACTTGCCCGGTGGTACAGGTTGGTACAGAAAGATATTTACAATGTCTTCTGATGCTCGTGATAAGGCTGTAATTCTCAACTTTGACGGTTCTTATAAGGATACTTATGTATATGTCAATGGTGAGCTTATTGGTGAAAACCATTATGGTTACAATAGCTTCTCATTCGATATCAGTGAATATCTTACATGTAATGGTTCAACTGCAAATATTATCGCAGTAAAGGTTGAAAACCAGCTTCCATCAAGCCGTTGGTATTCAGGTTCAGGTATTTATCGTGATGTTACAATGACAATTGTTGACCCTGTTCACGTTGACCTTTACGGTACATATGTAACAACACCTAACCTTGAAAGTTCAAATGGTACAGACGGTACTGTTAATGCAGTAATTTCACTTACAAATACATTCCCCGGAACAAAGGAAGTTGTTGTTAAGGCAGAAATTCTTGACTCAACAGGTGCTGTTGTTGGTACAGCTGCGACTTCTGATGCAATTACAATGGGTGCAAATGAGAAAAAGGAAGTAACTCTTACTCCTGTACTTTCAAATCCAAATCTTTGGAATTCATGGGATTTAGGTTCTCCATATCTTTATACTCTTCGTACAACAATCTCTGAAAATGGTACTGTAATTGATACTTATGATACAGAATTTGGTTATCGTTGGTTCAACTGGGACCTTGATGGTGGTTTCTCTCTCAATGGACAAAATGTAAAACTTGAAGGCGTTTGTTTACACCATGACCAGGGTGTACTTGGTGCCGCTCAGGAATATGATGCAATTTATCGTCAGGTAATGATTCTGAAGGATATGGGTTGTAACGCAATCCGTACATCTCACGGAACACCGTCTGATGTATTTATGGATGTTTGTAATAAAGTTGGTATGCTCATAATGGACGAATTCTTTGATGGTTGGGATACTGCAAAGAATGAGAACTCAAACGACTTCAGCGTTTATTTTGACCAGACAATTGATACTGCGACAAATAATCTTCTCGGTGCGGAAGACGGTCAGATGTGGTATGAATATGTTCTCACACAGTCAGTTAAGCGTGACCGTAACGACCCTGCAGTAGTAATCTGGGACGTTGGTAACGAAATTTCTGAAGGTGCAAGTGTCGGTGATTTTGAAACAATTGCAGCTAATATGAGAAACATGCTCGATACTCTTGACCCGACAAGACCTATTTGTCAGGGTAATAACCAGAGAAATGTTACTTCAGGTTGGCCATATAATGTTGAAAAATATTTGACAGTTGTGGGCGGTAACTATCAGCCTGAAACTTGGGCAGGAATGTATAGCCAGATAGCGGCTCTTACTGATGCTAAAACAGGTGATGTCGGAAACCCATTTGTTATGACAGAAACAACATCTGCAACATCAACTCGTGGTGTTTATGATACACTTTCACATTATAACTATGCATGTAGTGGTTACGATACAGACTATGTAAGCTGGGGTACATCTGCTGCAGGTACATGGTATCCTACAATTACAAATGACTGGTTCTCAGGTGCATTTGTATGGACAGGTTTCGATTATATCGGTGAGCCTACTCACTGGAATCATACAACATCTAACTATGGCACAGGTTCTCCTGTATCTTCATTCTTCGGTATCGTTGATACTGCAGGTTTTGCAAAGGATACATACTATCTCTACAGAAGTATGTGGAATGCAGATTCAACAACTCTCCATCTCGTTCCTGGTACTTGGGATTCAAATGAACTTGCAAAGAATGGTAACTATGCTTATGTAGCAGTTTACAGTAATGCTGACCACATTGAGCTTCTTGGCGATGGAAATGTTATTGCAACAGCTCAGTCAACAACAACTACAACAAGTGCAGGTCATAAATATCAGACTTGGACAGAAACAGCAAACAATTCAAATGTTAACACAACTGAATTCTATACAGGAACAGGTAAGGATTTATATCCTCAGTTCCAGGTGAACTATTCAGTATACAGCACAGTTTCTGTTAAGGCTTATGTTGCAAACGGAAATGATATTACAGCTTCTGCAGTAGGTACAAAGTCAGTTTCAAATACAACAGCAACTAAGATTGTTGCATCAACATGGGCAGATGCTTCAACAACTTATACTGCTGACGGCGACAGCTATGTTTATATTGAATATACAGCACAGGATGCAAACGGAAATATTGATACAACATATAACGGAACAATTGATGTTACATTACATGGTAACGAAGCAACATTTGTTGGCGTTGATAACGGTAATCAGACAGAAACTCAGAAGTTCCAGCAATCATCAGTATTTACAGGTGAAAACACCGTTCAGGTCAAGATGTTCAACGGTAAAGCTCTTGTTGTTCTTCGTACAAACGAAGAAGTTGGCGATGTAGAAATCACAACAGAAGCGATTGATGATGGTTTATTAGTAGATGGTGTTGTTTTTACAGCAGAAGCAGAAATAGGCGATGAGCTTTTTGATGAATTTGAAGAAGCAATGCCACAGCCTGAAAATCTCAGATATGAACCAACACTCTATGATGAATATGAGGAACTTTACAACAAGATTACAGCAGGTGGCACAGCTACAGGTGGTAATGAATACACAGAATATCGTTTAGGTAGTACTGCCGGTAGTATTACACTTGACCAGGTAACATCTACTGATAACAACTCATTCTCAGACGGTTGGTATGTTATTACAGGTGTGGCTGACTATATGAGCTTCTCTGAAGGTGTTATGACACACACTACTTCAGGTTCAGGTTTCCACACAGATGGTACAACAATAGGTACAACTCCTTCAACATCTTCTGACTCATGGTATTTTGAACGTCAGTCAGACGGTACATACTATATTTACTACGAAGATTCAAACGGTACAAAACAGTATCTTAACCTCAGCAGTTCAAACGCAACTGCTTCCACAACACCACAAGCACTTGATGTTGCAGTTTCATCATCAGGTGTAACAATCGGTAACGGTAGTGGTTCTTATGTAAACTATTCAGGCGGTGAGTCTGATGTTGCGGGTGTATGGACAGAAGCAACACAACTTACTCTCTATAAAGTTTCGGGTACTCCTGCAACTAACAGAACTACTATTGAAACAGGTAAATATGTAATTTACAATGACGATACTCGTTACAGTGGTGCATCAGGTATCCTCAGTGGAACAATAGATTCAATTGGTATTCCGATTGTTCAGGTAACTCCTTCAGATAGCATCATCACAACAGAAAGCGAAAATGCTTATACAATCACTCTTGTTGACGAAGCTACAAGTGAATATACCATCCAGAACAGTGAAGGCAAATATCTTTCAATTGGTTCAAGTGGTGGCTCAATTTCATTCTCGGATACTCAGACAACCGTTAATGTTTATGCAAGAGATGATGGTTCTGTAAATATTTATAATGCTAACAGCGGTCAGTTCCTTGACCACTATTATTCAGCATCACAGAACCACTATAATACATGGTCATCAACAACAAGTGCAACTGACGTAAACCGTATCTTCGTTCTATACAGAAACGAATCAGGCGGAATTGATGTTCCTGCAGGTAAAGAAGACCTTTACAATGCACTTTATGATGGTATTCAGGTTGCTCCGGGTACATATTCGAACGCATCATATCAGGCTCTTTTCACAGCACTTGAAGACGGTTGGGCAGTATTTGAAAATGACAGTGCAACAGAAACTGAAATAACAAATGCTACAAACGCAATTCTCACAGCTTATGCTGCTCTTGAGGTTGATTATAAGTACATTCCTACAACACTTTGGAAGTACGGATATAATCCAAATTCAAGCACACCTTATGTAGAAGGTGGTGCATTGTTCAATGCACAGACTTATGCTTCAATGGAAGCAATAATTCGTGCAGACGACAATCTTATGTCACAGGTTAAGACTGCAATCGGTTATGATACAGCAACATGGGCAAGCGATACAGAAAAAGAAACTGCTCTTGATACAGCAATTTCAATGTATGCAAGAATTTACTCACTTTCATTTACAGGTGCTCCTGTAACAGGCGAAAACAGTGTTTCTGATTTCGCAAAAACAAGATGGAATGTATGGACAAAGACAGGTACACAGGGTGCTGATGAATCGACTGAAGAAGGTGCTTCTGTTCAGGGTCTTTTCAGTGCATTACGTGTTGACGGACAGCCAACTGACCATGCTGATTATGCAACTCTTCCTTACGGTAATGCTATTGATAATTCAAACAGAGAAACATTCAATACAATTGATGGCCTTGATGTTACATTAACAATTAACGGAAGTTCAACAGATGTTACTCTTCCTGCTCTTGATGGTATCAGCGTTCATATCAATGATATGTTTAAGAAGGAAGACGTTCTTGTTGATGAGTCTGACGCGACTCAGGGTTATGCAAAGAAATATTGGGATTTACAGTTCCCACTCCTTGCAACTACTAATGAATATGGTATTAATACTTATGAATATAAGAGTTCAAGTACAGATTATGTATTCCAGGCATCTTTTGATGATGCAAACAATACTGCTACAGCAGTTTTAACTCCTGTTGATAACTGGACAATTAACCGTGAAGGTAAAGAGGCTGCTCAAGGTTTCTTCCCATTCAACTATCAGCAGGGTACAACAACATACACAGGTGATAATGCAATTTATCACTATGCATTCAACTATGACATGGAATTCTATATTCCAATGTCAGGTACTTATGCTGACGGTGAAGACGTTATCTTCGAATTCTCAGGTGACGACGACGTTCTTGTTTACATCGACGATGTTCTTGTCCTTGATAACGGCGGTCTTCACGGTGCTCGTAAAGCTTCTATCAACTTTACAGATGCTACTGTATCTTATCAGTACGCTATGAACGTTGATGCTGCAGATGGCTTAGTTGAAAGCACAACTGAAAACGCTGTAATCTATGCTTACGGTGCAGCTGAATCAAGTATGAATGGTGATGAATTGGCTGCTGTTGAAAAGCTCAACGAAGTTCGTTCAGACGGTGACTATCATACATTCAGTTTCTACTTTGTTGAACGTGGTTCAACAGACTCAAACTGCGAAATCACATTTAACCTTCAGCAGTCATCTGAACACGTTCTCCTTCACGACCAGACAGTAGTTGTTGACTTTGGTCTTCCTGTTGCAGACTTCAACATTACAGGTGATAACTTCATTTCTGATGATGCTAAGGCAGCAGGTACAAAGATTGAACTTTTAGGCGTAATGCCTGGCAATACAGCGGTTGCTGACATTGTTAACTTTGATGAGGATGACGTTGAAGCAGGTCTTGATAGCATATTTACTAGTACAAATACTGAGTTAACCGTTAACGATATGAAATACGGTAATGCTATTGTAACAAAGACCGCAGGTACTGATTACGCTAATGCTGACGATGCTACTGTTTCATACACACCAAATACAATTAAGATGACAGGTATGGATTACTTCTATATTTGTTCAAAAGTTACTAATGACCCAACTTATGCTGAAGATACAGTTTACTATCAGTATGAAAAGACTGGTTTCATTCCTGCTACATCAATCTATTTTGAAGATAATTTTGACAACACAGAGCTTATCTTCAATAATGGTTCAAACCCTGTAAATAGCACATATGGTATCTGGGAAACAGTAGGTGATGAAAGCAAGTTCGCAGAGGCTAAACAGGCTGCTGACTTTGTTGAAAATCCAGATTCTAACCCATATGGATTTGACCCTGTTTATGTAGGTGAAGGTAGTACAGAAGACTATACTAAGTATAGTGGTTTCTCTGCAAAGAAGGTAACTGTTGACATCAATAACAATGGTAATGGTGGTACAAAACCAACATTTGAATTCAGCTTTACCGGTACAGGCTTTGATGTTATCAGTGTAACTGACAATACAACCGGTGTGTTCTACGTTGAAATCTTTGATGAAAACGGCACAAGAGTTGGTAAGAGAAGAGTAGTTGATACATACTACGGTTACTCTTACGGTCAGCTTTATGCAGACGAAAACGGTGATGCAACTCTTACAGTGACAGATAAACCTCTTTACAAGAGTGCAGAAAATGAAGCTGTTACAACAGCTCCAACATACTATTCAGTAGATGGTACTGCAATTACAACAGAACCAACTTACCTTGATGTTTCGGGTGTTGGCTACACAGATACTCCAACATATTATGATGCCGATGGTAACCTTACAACAACTGAAACTGAAGAAATTGCATATGCATACGCTTACGCTATGGGTTGGGTAATTTCAGATAATGTTGAAGGTCTCTACCAGATTCCAGTTATTAAGATTGAAGACCTTAATTATGGTACATACAGAGTAGTTGTTACTCCAATGTACACAGCAATGTTCGACAATGCTAAGGCTAATAAGTTCGACCTTTATGTTGACGCTATCCGTATTTACAACCCAGCAGGTGTTGGTGATGATTTCGCAGACAGCAACATTCTTACTGACTATAAGTACGACAAGGAATCATATGTTGACTACCTTGAAATCAAGGATATGCTTATTGGTGCTGATATGCTCTCAGTTGACGAAACAAAGCAAGGTGTAATCTTCATTGACGGTATTGCTGCTCTTGACAACGACCTTGAAAAGTATAAGCTTGCAGGTCCTAACAACGAGCTTTACCTTGCAAAGGGTCAGGCTGTTGCATTTGAAATCTGGGCTACTGCAGTTCCTGATGAAGTTCAGCTCGGTATGAAGAGTGCTCAGGGCAATCCAAAGTTCACTGTTACATGCAATGAATCCAGTGGCGAACAGTCAATCAAGACTGCTACTGAAATGAACTACATCATTAATGCTCTTCTTCCTGATGATGGTAAACTCACATGGACAGAAGTTGTTGTAGGTGGTGATACATACTACAAGACTGGAACACTTGTTGTTCAGAACACATCGGAAGATGATAGTATCCTTGCTCTTACAAGTATGAAGTGGACATTTACAGGCGTTGATCAGCATGGTCACTACGCAGTAAATGCAGCTGAAGAAGCTCAGATATCTGTTATGTCAAATGACGAAACAGTAAGCACTGCATACATGATGATGAGAGCAAATAGTACAGATACAGAAACTGATGAAGATAACAATGTTGATGTTACTCCAGACGATGGTAACGATAATACAGGAGATAACAACGACAATAATAACGACAATACTGATAGTGGTGAAGAAGAACTTGGATTCTTCCAGAGAATTATCAGAAAGATTGTAAACTTCTTCAAAAAGCTCTTCAGCTTTGGTGCTTAATTCTGAAAGGAGGAAATGGATATGAAAAAAAGTTATGTAAAACCACAGATTGCATTTGAATCCTTCCAACTTTCAACAAGCATTGCTGCAAGTTGTGCCCTTCTTGGTTCACAGTCCGCACAATATATTTGTCCGGTAACTGACCCGGATTCAGGTTTCATATTATTCACAGATGATGTTGCATCACCTTGTGATACTGCTCCGGTGGGTGGTAGTGTTTGCTACGATGTTCCTGTAGCAAACTGGAATGTATTCTCATCATAAAATAAACTTAACGGAGTTCATCATAGTTTGGTGAACTCCGTTTTAACTTGGTAATGATTATGAATTTATTAAAAAGACTTATGGCAGTTTCGTTATGTCTTGTATTTGTTTTAAGCCTTTGTGCTTGTAATAAGGATGACGATACTGACACCGATATAACTGAAAATTCTGTTCCCGTTGTAACTGAAGAGGTCAGCGTGGAGCAGGTGGCTGGTTTTGAAGAAAAGAAGCCTGAAAATTCACAGATAGACGTAATTGTAGATAGTTGGCTTAAGATTATAAGCATCGGTGAAAAAAATGGTGTTTTGAGTGTGTTTGTCAGAAATATTTCTGATGAGGATATTCAATATGCCCTTTTGACGGTAAGTGCAAGTGGAAATACCGTCGAATTTCCTATAACCACGTTGACTGCAGGTGCAAGTGCAACACTTCGATGCTCAAACGGTTATACTTACGATGATAGTGTGGATTATTATGCTTGGAAAATTTCAGATAAAACAGTTTTTAGAGAAAAATTATCTTGTCATTCCGATGTTTTTGTAATTGAAGGCGCTGACAACGGATACATTTCAATTAAAAATATCTCTAAAAAGGATATTGATGGCAATATTTACATTTACTATAAAAATGTCACAGACGGAATTTATGATGATGGCGTGACATACAGAGCAACTGTCAAGGGTCTTCGTAAAGGAGAAACAAAGCAGATAAGAACACAGCATTATATGAAGGATTCCAGCAGGATTATGTATGTTGAATATGCAAAGTAAAAAGTATCGTTTTTTTAACACGGTGATTCAATTTCTGACACCTGAAAAAATTATAGATGAAGAGCCTTATGTTAATTTTCTTTGTGATGATGAAGCAGACTACACTGCGGTGTTTGAGTATGTAGATGAATTGCCACAGTTGATGCCGAATGTAACTACTGATAGTGAAATAAGCTTTTATACTGAAGATAATAACAGCATGTGTTGGTACAGACATCACGGAAAAGAAGGGTATTTTGCCTGTCGTGAATTTGACGGCGAAAACTGTGTCGTTAAAATACTTAAATCATATTGCGGAAGTCTTTGGAATGGCGTACTTTTCAATCTTATTGGCTTTGAAGAGTTTGTTGCAAGGAAAAATGGCATTGTGCTTCACGCATCTGCTGTACTTAAAAATGACAGAATGATTCTTTTTACAGCACCTTGTGGCACAGGAAAGTCCACTCAGGCTGATTTGTGGGAAAAATTTGGTGACGCAGAGATTGTCAATGGTGATAAGGTGCTTATATCTGTCAAAAATGGCGAGATTTACGCAGGAGGATTGCCTTTTTCAGGCTCATCTGATATATGTAAAAATATTTCAGCACCCCTATGTGCTATTGTCCGTTTAGGACAAGCGAAAGAAAATATTATAAGCAAATTGGGTGTATCGGAAGCTTTTGTAACGCTGTTGCAAGGGAATTATCGTTCAGGATTAACAAAAAAGGCATCACAGCAGACCATAGATGTTCTTGAAACTATCTGTAAAAATATTCCTGTGTACAGGTTGGACTGTCTGCCTGATAAAACTGCAGTTGAATGTTTAGAAAGGGAGTTGAGTATATGAGCGTTGAACCGAAGTTATCAACATATCTTCATAGTGTAGCAATCAGAAATGAAATTCCCATTTCAGGGACATTTGAACTGACAAATCGTTGCAATTTCAGGTGTGAAATGTGTTATGTTCACGGTGAGTGTCAGAAAACAAAAGAGCTTTCTAAAGAGCAGTGGCTGAATCTTGCGGAGATTGCAAAAAAAGAAGGGACATTATTTCTGTTGTTGACAGGTGGAGAACCTTTATTGCGCGAGGATTTTGCAGAGTTATATACTGAATTTAAAAAGATGGGTTTTCTTGTGTCAATCAATACAAACGGAAGTCTTTTGCATAAATATATGGATTTATTCAAAAAGAATCCACCATCAAGAATAAATGTTTCACTTTATGGTGCAGATGACGAAACTTATGAAAGTCTTTGCAAAGTGAAGATGTTTTCACAAGTGCTTGAAAATATCAAAGAATTAAAGAAGATGGGTATCTCAGTTAAGATTAACACAATTTTTACGGATAAGAACAACCATCAATATAAGGAAATATTGGATATTGCCGAAGACCTTGATGTTCCTCTGAGTACAACGTCATATGCTTACCCACAGGTAAGACTTAATAAGGATTTTGGTGAAAATGTGGGTAGAATGTCACCTTCTGAAGCGGCAGAATGTACTATAAATTGTGAGCAATACAGATTCCGTAACAAGGATTTTTCAGAAAGAGCGAAACAAATTCTTGAAGAATCAGAGGACGAAAAATGTGACCGTGTTTCTTGTCGAGCAGGTAGGGCTGCCTTTTGGATAACAAGCGAAGGAATTATGCAGGCTTGTGGAATGTTGCCGAAGATTCGTGTGGATATAATTGAAAAAGGCTTTAAGGAAGCCTGGAAGCAGGTTGTTGCTGAAGTAAAGGAAATTCGTATGCCACAGAAATGCACGACTTGTAAATATTCAAATGTGTGTCATGTTTGTGCTGCTATGTGCTATGCGGAAACAGGAAGTTTTGACGAAGCACCTGAATATGTTTGCCAGTTAAGCAAAGAGTTGTATGATTTAACTGAGAAAAAACTCAATGAATAATAAAAAATCTTCATACAGGGCAGGTTAGCTGTCCTGTATTTTTTGTTAAAAGTGGGAATTTAGACAAATTTCAAAAATATATTGATTATCTGTGGACTTTTTTTGCAGTTCATGGTATAATTTAAAAGATTATTATGTGTGAATATGCCCATTTTCAGGAGGCGCTAAATATATGAGATATTTGCGAATAATTACAGTTGTTTTATTCATTATTACATCGGCTGTTTTTGGAATGTATTATGTAAATGAAAAACTTACTGAAGATGATACTATACCTAAAATCACAATTGAAGGTGAGTTGATTGAAGTAAGCCTTAAAGCAACGGATGAAGAATTGTTAAAAGGTGTAACTGCTTACGATGAAAAGGATAAGGATATTTCTGACAGGGTGATTGTTGAATCTGTTTCCCGTTTCGTTGACGAAGGTATCTGTAAGGTTACTTACGCTGTTTGTGATAGCAATAATAACGTTTCAAAAGCTACAAGAAAAATCAAATATAAGGATTATATTTCGCCAAGAATCAGCATGAACAGAGGTTTATGCTTCTCTATCTATGAGGATATCAACCTTGTAAAAATCTTAAATGCATATGACTGTATTGATGGTGATATTACAAGAAGTATTATCGTTACTTCAGACGATTATGCAAAATCTGTTGCAGGTGTTTTTGAACTTGATATTTCTGTTTCAAACAGCAAAGGTGATACATCAATTGTAACTGTACCTCTTGTAGTTGAAGATAGAAGCGTTTCTTCACCGGAAATTGAGTTGACAGATTATATTATTTATGTGGATAAAGGTGCGGAAATAGATTTTTCAAAATTCCTTGTAAGTGCAAAGGATAGTAAGAAAAATGATATTACAAATGATGTAAGAATTGAAACTATTGCAGACCTGACTCAGGAAGGCACACATGATGTTCATTACTATGTTACGGATGAACAAGGAGCACAGGGGCACACAATACTTAATGTTATCGTAGGTTGAGATTATGAATATATTAAACATCAGAATTGAACTTTTCAGCGTACTGCGTGATTTAATTAAGAATATCTGGGTAATCTTTCTGGCAACGCTTATGGGATTTATGAGCATTTATATTGCTACACAGAGCTTTTATACCCCTGAATATACGGCTACTGCTATGATAGTTGTCAATGCAAAGAGTTCCACAACGGGAGCATATTCTTTATACTCGCATTCAGTTGAAATTACAAAAGTTATTGCGAAGGTTATTGTTGAAAGTACAATTAAAGAAAAAGCAGCTGAGAAAATGGATGCTGAGAAATTTGATGCTGTTCTCAGAGCATCAATTTATAAAGAAACAAACTTTCTTACATTGTCTGTAACAAGTGACAGCCCTCAGAAGTCTTATGACCATTTAATGGCTGTTTTAGAGGTGTATCCTGAAATTTCCGACAATGTTTTTGATAATGTTGTTATATACACGCTGAAAATGCCTGAAGTGCCAATGACACCATCTAACGGTATTTCCACAATCAAGAGATTGTTATCAGTTGCAATTGTAACTGCTTTTGCTACAGTGTGTGTTGTTCTTATGTCAATTTTCCGTGATACTGTTAAGGATGAGGAAGACTTCCAGAATAAATTGGAGGCAAAACTCATTGGTACAATTCCACATGAAAAGAGAAAGTTCAGATTTAAGGAAAACAAGGAAAATGTAAATAAGCCATTGATTATTCATAACAATTCATTTATCACTCTTGGTTTTGTTGAAAACTATCACAAAATTGCAGCGAAGATAGAGCATAATAATCGTCGCAATAATTCCAAGGTTTTCGCTGTAACAAGTGTGGCTGAAAATGAAGGTAAATCTACAACAGCTGCAAATATTGCAATTTCATTGGCTGACCGTGGCCATAAGGTTATCCTTATTGATATGGATTGCAAAAAACCTGAATTATTCAATATATTTGAAAAGAAGTATAGTGATAAGGCTGAATTTTCAAATCTTATGAACGGTGTTCTGAAAACAAACGAATTCCGTTTACGAAGATACAAGCAAAGCTCTTTGTATCTCGCACTGAATGCAGAACCATATGAGGAATACGGTGATTGGATTAGTAGTGGAAAATTCACAAAGGTACTTGAGGTTTTCAAAAATCAGGTAGATTTCATTATTTTTGATACTGCACCTGTAAATTCTGATGCAGTTGTAACAGACTTGGTTAAGCTTGCGGATGAAACAATAGTTGTTATAAGAACAGACGTTGCATTCGCATCTGACATTAATGATACATTGACAACCCTTACTGAGGTTGGTGGTGATTTAACAGGATGTATCCTAAATGATGTTTACCCTGAATTCTCATTCCTTACTTTGGCGGGTATGGATGAAAGCGGTTCCCAATATAGCTTCAACTATCGTAAGGGTGGCCATTATAAGTATGGTAAGTATGGAAAATATGGCCGATACGGACATTACGATAATGACAATGAAGAAGAATAAATAAAGGAAAGTCCGGATATTTTAAAAGGAACGATATTAGATGAAACAAACTGAAAAGAAATCATCAAATCAGAATACGAATAAAATACAGGTCAAGCTGGAAGATGCCATTATTGGTATAAGAAAGCTTAGCTGGGTTTGTGCATTGTTGGCAGTAATTTTTGGTGCATTTGTTTTTGTAAGGGACTATGTTGAATATGTACCTTACTATACGGCAGAGGCTACACTTACAGTTAATACTGAAAAAAGGTCATCATCTATAGGTGGTGTGACAACATATGCCTTCTATTATAACAATGCGACGGCAAATCAGTTATCAAAGACATTCCCGATTCTTCTCAACAGTGAATTGCTTCAGGATGCTGTGTGCGAAGATTTGGATGTTTCAGCAGTACCAGCTACATTACAGTCACGAATTGTTACAGGTTCAAATATGATTACAGTGTATTCATCAGCTTATGACCCTCAGGTTGCTTATGATGTATTACTTTCAACACTGGATAATTTTCCTGATGTTGCGAAATATGCATTAGGTAATATTCAGTTCGAAATTATTACTGAACCTACTGTGCCGATTGAGCCTTCTAACAGCTGGAATTATGTTGGTGATGTTGTAAAGGCAATGCTTCTTGGTGCAGGTATAGGCTGTTTGTTGATTATTTTGTATGTATATAGCAGAAATACTATAAGAAACAGAGATGATATCAAGACAAGCCTTGGCTGTGATACATTAGGGTCAATACCTCATGTAAGCTTTAAGAAATACGGTAAGGAGATTGACCAGTCAATCCTATGCACAAACGAAAAAGTTGATAAGGCGTTCTATGAAGCGGTCCGAATTATGAGGAATGTTTTTAAAAATTCACTCAAAGACGGCGAAAAAATCATTATGGGTACAAGTACTGCACCGAGTGAAGGTAAAACTACAGTTATTACAAACCTTGCCCTGTCACTTGCAGAACAAGATAAGAAAATATTGCTTGTTGACGGTGATATCCGACATCCAAGTGTTTCGCCATTGTTGGGACTTGACCCTGAAACAATGGAATTTGAGATAGTAACAGAAAAATATAAAATTACGTTTCTTGAGAATTTTGGAATATACTTTATGGTGTTCAACAAGGAAGGCACAAAACGCCTTAAGTATATGAACTCGGCATATGTCAAGAATATTTT
Source organism: Candidatus Fimenecus sp. (assembly GCA_045531435.1). Lineage (GTDB taxonomy): Bacteria > Bacillota > Clostridia > Oscillospirales > Acutalibacteraceae > Fimenecus. Next base: position 5,153 of record JAZSDZ010000092.1, on the reverse strand, counting down.
TGATTCTATTCGCGATGATTATGACTATATTCTTGTCGATACTCCTCCTTGCGGACTTGTTTCAGACGCACTTTTCTTTGCTCAGGCAGCGGATGTTGCATACTATGTTATTTTACAGGACTCAGTACGACTTTCAAAAATCCAGAGTGGTTTCAATAACCTTCTCGCTACGGATATAAGAGTTCTTGGCTGTGTGCTTAATGGTTCTCAAGCTACACATTCCGGTCACGGATATATGTATGGCTATGGCGGGTATGGACGTTATGGTCGTTATGGTGGATACGGTCGATACGGACATTATGGTCACTATGGCAGATATGGTGGTCGTTTTGGTCGCTACGGCGGTTTTGGCAGATACGGTCGTTATGGTTCATATGGTAGATATGGTCATTACGGTCACTATGGCCATTATGGTTATAAGAAAAAATCTTCAAAGAAGAATTCGTCACAGGAAGATAAGATATAAGTTTATTATAAGCGTTAAGGAAGGGAACAGGTGATTTTATGCAAATTAAAAGAGAAATGATTCTTAGACAACTGGCAGGGGAAAACATACTTGTTCCAAGTGGTGATTCTGTTCTTGACTTAAATGGACTTTTTGTAATGACAGAAACAGCATTGTTTATCTGGAACTTACTTCCACAGGCTGAAACAGAAATAGAAATTGTTGAAAAAATGCTTGATGAGTATGATGTTGACAGAGAAACTGCAAAAAATGATGTGGCAGAATTTCTTGAAAGATTAAGAAGTTACGGAATAATAGATTAAACAAAAGGGGCAAGGAATAAATCCTTGTCCCTTAGAATTTTTTTGTTAGATTAATGCTTGAAGCAGGAATTATATTCTTCAACCCAGCGAAGAACTGTTTTGCGATTGTATGTAGTTGGCATAGCAGCAGTAACAGCAGTTGCACGTGCTAATTGTAATCCCATTTTTACTACCTTCGCAAGAATAACCTTGTTGTTTATAAGCCCGTTGAGCTTAATTTTAATGTCATCCAATGACATCCCTCCAAGCATTGCACCAAGACTTGTTGAATCGGCATCAATTGTCATATCATCAGCGTTAAGAATGCCCTTTGCGAAGATATAATCAAGTTCAGGACCTTCAAGTCTTGTGAGAAGTAATTTAACACAAGCAAGAGGAGCTAATGCAGCACCGATTTCCTTGTAGAAGTTTTTCTGATATGTCCACAATGTTTCGGCACTGTATGAACTGCTACAATCGTTAGAAATTGCGTCTGCAAGAATCTTTGCAGCTTTAAGTGAGTTTGCAATGCCTGAACCGATAACAGGTACAGTCATAAATGCGCTGTCGCCAATTGCTGCATATCCGTCGGCAACAAGAACACCTAAAGGTTGACGAACAGGAATGTTTGCGAAATCGTCAGCACGAAGAATTTCTGTGCCAATGCTCGGATTATATTTTCTGAGCATTTCGATTTCTTGCATTGCGTAGTCACGGTCGAAAGGACGGAATCTGCCAATCAATACATCGGTATGTTCTTCTTCAGTAGCAATCCAAGAAATACCCAGTTCATTATTTGGAAGAAGGATAACCTTGAATTTATCATCTTCAGGCACTTCACAAGCTTTATTGAAAAATGCTCTGTAAATATAAAACTGCTCATATTCAATAGGGTCATTTTGTATTCCCATTGAAGATGGTAATGCACGTCTTACAGGAGAATTAAGACCACAAGCATCAATTACAAGGTCGGCAAGGTATTCTCCCTTGTCGGTTTTAATACCCACAACTCTGTTGCCAAACAAGATTGGTTTTTCTATGCTTTCTTCGTATTGGAATTTCACACTTGCTTTTTCAGCGTGTTCAATCAAGTGGGCATAAATGTCACTACGCTCCATCTGAATTTCCTTTTTGTCCTCTTCAGTATGCTGAGTGAGTGCAGTTTTCATAGCAGGACCATAAAAGGTCATATCGTGTTTTAAATTATATTTGCTCTTATCAGGAAGAGGAATGCCAACGGCTGTCCAGCCTTTTTTGTCAAAAATATCTGTCCAATCGTAGCCCATTTGGTTTTTTGCATTTCTTTCGTAAACAGTTACATCAAAACCTCTTTTTGCAAGTAACATAGCAGTGGCAATACCGCCGTGTCCACCACCGGCAACAATAATTCTATTTCCCATAATATTCCTCTTTTCTATAAAAATTTTCCAATAATATGCGAAAAAATTATATCATATAGCACTTGTTTTATCAATAAAAAAATGTTATAATATGCAAGATGTTAAAATGGTCGAATATTGGGTAGTTTTGTTATTTCAATAATAAACTGTTCATAAAAGGTCAAAATAAAACTATCTGTTAAAGAAAAGGATAATTTTAAAATGATGAACAAAAATCACAAGAATGCCGTAAAAGTTGAAATTCCTGAGTATCAGACAATACGAGAAATTGTTTTTGAGGGTACTGCACGTGGTGGCAACAACAAACAATTTATGTTCCTTGACAGAAACAAACAACTTCAGGAATGTAACTACAATCAAACATTCTACAAAATCAGAACACTCAGCACATATTTTTACAGCAAGGGCTTAAAGGGTGGCAAGAAGATTGCAATCGTTGCTGAAAACCTTATCGACTGGGGCTTTGCATATTACGCTATTATTGTAGGTGGTAATGTTTGTGTGCCAATGGATGCAAAACTTTCATATGAAGATATTGAGGACCAGATTATTCGTTGCGACTGTGACGCTGTTGTTTATTCAAAGAAGTTTTTAAAATTTGTTGAACAGATTAAAGTAAAGCCTGAAGTGCCTGAAATGGAATACTTCTTTATGGATGAGTTCGATGAATATTATGCTGAAGGTGAAAAGCTTATTGAAGCAGGGGACGATACATTTGATAAAATGGAAATCAAGCCTGACGATTTAGCTGCTATTGTTTTCACATCAGGTACAACAGGTAAGAGCAAGGGCGTTATGCTTACACATAAGAATGTTGCAAGTGACTGTTCTTCAACACTTCGTGTACTTACAGGCCGTCACGCAATTGCATTCCTTCCTTTACACCATACTCTTTCATGGGTTAGTGGTCTTTATGCTACATATATTGTTTCTGAATGGGGTTATCTTTGTGATGGCATCAACCACATTCAGCAGGATATTAAGAAATTTAAGCCATACAATTTCACAGGTGTTCCACTTGTTGTAGAAACAGTTTACGACAGAATCTGGAAAACTGCTCGTAAAATGGGTAAAGAGGAATTACTTAAAAAAGGTCTTAAAATCAGTAATTTCCTTATGAAACTTGGTATTGATAAGCGTCGTACAATCTTTAAGATGGTTCACGATAATCTCGGCGGAAACCTTGATATGATTATCTGTGGTGGTGCATATCTTGACCCTAAATACGAAAAGGGACTTTATGACCTTGGTATTGACGTGTTCAATGGTTATGGTCTTACAGAATGTTCACCTGTTATCACTTGTAACCATCCGGGTAAATTCAAGTTTGGTAGTGTCGGTACTCCACTTGATTGTAATGAAATCAAGATTGTTGACCCTGATGAAAACGGTGTTGGTGAAATTTATGTAAGGGGTTCAAATGTTATGGTCGGTTACTACAACGACCCTGAAGCTACTGCAGCAGCATTTGATGGTGACTGGTTCAAGACAGGTGACTTTGGTAGAATTGATAAGGATGGCTTCCTCTTTATGGTTGGTCGTAAGAAGAATCTTATCATTCTCTCAAACGGTAAAAATGTTTCACCTGAAGAAGTTGAAGAAAAGCTTATGAACAACATTCCTTATATTAAGGAAGTTCTTGTATATCAGGAAGGTGACAAGATTACAGGTGAATTCTTCCTGAATGTTGAAGATTACCCTGACTGCAAGGACACTCTTGATACAGATGTTAAGAAGGTTAATGCCGAAATGCCTGCGTTCAAGCGCGTAACAAGGATTGTTGTCCGTGACGAGGAATTTCCAAAGACAACAACACTCAAGATTGCAAGAAAATATCATACAAACTAAAAAATAAGCCCTCTGTTTTCAGAGGGTTTTGTTTTATAAAAAGGAAGCCGTTGGTTTTACCCAACGGCTTGTGTGATATTAAAGGTTATAGTATTTATCAAATTCTGCAGGGTGTGGAATTGCAGAAATCTGACGAACTTCTTCACGCTTGCCTTTAATGAAGTTCTTAATAAGTTCTTCTGGGAATACGCCACCTTCTGTAAGGAATCCGTAATCAGCCTCAAGAGCATCAAGTGCTTCATCAAGTGATGCAGGAAGGTGTGAAAGCTTTGCCTTTTCTTCATCACTAAGGTGATAAAGGTTTACGTCGTATGGACCCCAACCATTTGCATGTGGGTCAATCTTATTCTTAACACCATCAAGACCTGCCATAAGAATTGCTGCATAGCAGAAATATGGGTTACAAGTAGCATCAGGGTTACGAAGCTCAAATCTACGCTTGTCAGGGCTCTTAGCGTATGCAGGGATACGGATAACAGCACTTCTGTTTGATGTAGCATAACCAACTGTTACAGGAGCTTCAAAACCAGGGATAAGGCGTTTGAATGAGTTTGTGCTCGGGTTTGTAATAGCACAAAGAGCGCCAATATGTTTAAGGAGACCACCCATAAAGTAGTGAGCAGTTTCGCTGAGTCCTGCATAACCTGCATCATCAGCAAAAACAGGCTTACCATCTTTAAAAAGAATCATATGTACGTGCATACCGCTACCTGCTTCACCATAAATTGGCTTTGGCATAAATGTAGCAGTTTTGCCGTATTTAAGAGCTGTGTTGTGAATGATATACTTAATCCACATTGTAGCATCAGCCATATGAACAACTTCACCAAGCTGTGGTTCAATTTCAAACTGACCTGATGCAGCAACTTCAGGATGGTGGTAGTTAATTTCAATACCTGCATCCTTCATAAGCATACACATTTCACTACGGCATTCATAAGAGATATCGAACGGTTTTGCGATATGGTAATTCTTCTGTTTAGGAACAACAACACCTTTACCTTCAACATCAGAGTTCCAATATGACTGCTTTGCATCAACAGTAGCACCGATGTATCTGCCTTCAACATTCCATGTAACATCGTCGAAAAGATAGAATTCAAATTCAGGTAAGATTTTCATTTCATCAGCAACACCGCTGTTCTTCATATGTTCAAC